>QFOI01000394.1 GCA_003241175.1 Pseudopedobacter saltans | reverse complement strand
CTGGCTATACAGACAAAAGTGCTCAAGGAGCCGTCAATTTCAACTATTTTTCGTTTTCTTCGGCTTTTCATAAAGGTTTGGATGAAGAGGGTTTGCAACAAATTGGTTTGGGCATCCAAGCGACTTACGCCAATATGATCATCAACACAGGAAAACTACGATTTGCAGACCAGATTACACCTTATGGATTTACTAATGTTACACAAGAGAATTTTGGCAATAGCACATTGAAAAATAACTATTTCGATGTTAATGCTGGTTTACTTTACAGTTACAGTACATCGGAGGATAATAACTATTATATCGGCGCAAGTATGTATCACATCAATCGCCCAAAACAAAATTTCACAATCGGTGATTACGAAGTTGCGCCAAGGTACACTTTCAATGGAGGTGGTTATTTCTCCATTGGAGATCAGAAATACCTTCATCTAAGTGCACTGCACAGCAGACAAAGTGGAACTAACGAAACATTAATCGGAGGAGCAATGCAGTTTCAGCTTAGTGACCCATATAACACTTTAACCAATACGAACTTTTTTGCAGGAGGTTGGGTCCGATTCAATGATGCGATCATTCCTTATATCGGATTGGAGTATTACAATGTACGTCTAGGCGTTACCTACGACATCAATACTTCCAATACCAAAACGGTTTCCCAAAGCCGCAACGGAGTAGAACTCTCGCTTCAATATCTTTTCAAGAAAAACGGAGGTTCCAGCAGTTATGTAAGAAGACCGAATCCTTGGTATTAATAATGTACCGTTGTGAATTTACTGAATTTTTTCATTAATTCGTTACTTAGATTGCTTCACTTCGTTCGCAATGACGTTTGACCGCTATCGCATTTCAACAAAAATGTCCGTCATTGCGAGGAAGAATGACGAAGCAATCTCTTATTTTCTCTCATTATTTTCCTAAATGCACGACGGGTTAATAATGTATATTTGAATATACATCTTGCAAACTCTTTTATGATTCGACCTTGTTTTCTAGTTGTCTTACTCTTTGTTTTTCGTGTTGATTCATATGCACAAAAAATTTCTGGAAAATATCATGATTATTCTGGCAATAAAATCACTTTAAGTACAGATAGCAGCTTTTTATATACTTGGCACTTTGACTTGTCTTCTAGCTGAACAAAAGGAACATGGAAATTAAACAAAGACACAATCTACCTGTTTGCTTCTCAAGTTTTAGATACTTTGTACTACAAAAGTATTGAGGGGAAAATAATAACCAAACTTATATTATCTGAAGACACAACTTCTGAGGTTCTAGTCGATACCACAAATCTAATTCCTACAGTTTCTTATTCTTATAATCAAAATTTACAATCAATTCCAGAAAAACTATTCTTAAAAAAAAATAGGCTATATAAAATAGTAAATGGAAAACTATTAAAAGGAAAAGGCAGGGGAATTTGGACAAAAAAGAAATGGCCAAGATATTATGTTCGAAGCAAAGAATGATACTCTCACCAACCTTTAATCGCTCCGCCTTTGAAAATACTATCCGCAACAGCCGCTACTTCTTCAGATTCGTAGGCTTGCGTAAATTGTTGCAGTTTTGGGTTGTTCTTGTCTTTTATTTGAGCAACAACAAGATTGACATAAGGCGAATTACCATCCTCAATCATCAAGCCATCCTTGATCGGGTTGAGATTGATCTGCGACGCAAAATTATTGTTGATAACGGAAACCACAATTTGAGGATCATCCAATACCCTTGTCATCTGAGGCGCTTCCAGTTCGATAAATTTTAACTGTTTGTAATTTGCAGTGATATCGGTGAGTTTAGGTAAAATACCAACGCCTTTTTTCAGTTCTATTAGTTTGTATTTCTGAAACAAAAGCAGAGCACGACCTTCATTTGTCGGATCATTGGGAATGGCAATTTTGTCTCCTTCCTTCAATTGTGAAATATCCTTTATTTTATGACTATAAGCTGCAATAGGAAAAACAAAAGTCTTTCCTAGTATAGCAAATTTATAACCCCGTTGCTCGCTTTGTTTATCCAAAAATGGTTTGTGTTGATAGACATTGGCATCCAGATCGCCTTGACTTAAAGCCACATTAGGCAAAATATAGTCTGTAAAAGGAACGAGATCTACTTTCAGTCCATAGCGTTGCAGTGCTACTTTTTTGGCCGTTTGTGCCAATATCAATTCAGGACCAGTCGCTACACCAATACGAACCGTATCTGCTGGTCTTTTTTTGTTGTAACAACTAGAAAAAAACAAAATAAGCGACAAACTCAATCCTATCCAAAATCTTATTTTCATTATCTTTTATTGAGTTTTTTTGCTATCAAATCTCCCAACGCCTGAATCAATATTACCAAAACAATCAAAATGACAATAACACTGTTCATAATGGTGGAGTCATAACCAATATAGCCATATTGATAACCGATCTGACCAAGTCCGCCAGCACCAACAGCACCACCCATAGCTGAATAACCAACAAGAGTAATCAAGGTGATCGTAATATTCTGGACAATGGAAGGTAAGGCTTCGGGCAACAATATATTCTTAGTAAGTTCCCATGCAGATGCGCCCATGGATTGTCCAACCTCCAACAAACCATTCGGAACCTCCATCAGACTGCTTTCTGTCAATCTAGCTATAAAAGGTGCAACGCCTAAACTCAATGGCACCAATGCTGCTTGAACGCCAATAGAAGTACCAACTACAGTTCGCGTAAATGGAATCATCCAAACAATCAAAATAATAAAAGGAATAGAGCGACTCACATTGACGACAAATCCTAATATAGCATTGGTTGCAGGGTTCGCCAAGGGTTTTCCTTTCTTTGTCAAAAAAAGAAAAACACCAACAGGAAGTCCAATAAGGTATCCAAAAAAACAAGAGATAAAAGTCATGGCGATGGTTTCCCAAAATCCATTGACCAAAATCGTGATAATGCTATCTTCCAAACTAGTTAAATTTAATATCTGAAAAACTTAAAAGTCTTTTCGTAACAGGTGATTGAGGTTGTAGAAATACATTTTTCACATTACCGATTTCCACTATTTTACCTTGTGACAATACAGCAACATCTTGACAGATCTGATGTATTACTTGCATCTCATGTGTGATCAATACAATCGTAATCCCAAGTTCTTTATTGATGGATTGCAATAACTGCAAAACAGAAAAAGTCGATTCAGGATCCAATGCACTGGTAGCTTCATCACATAGTAAAACCGAAGGTTCCAAAACTAATGCCCGAGCAATAGCCACACGCTGCTTTTGTCCACCGGAAAGTTGAGCAGGATAAGCATTATCCTTTTCGGAAAGTCCCACTAGTTTTAGAAACTTACGAGCAATCTCATTTCTGGTTTGCTTGTTCGTATGTATGAGTTTCAAAGGAAGTGTCACGTTTTCAAAAACTGTTTTGGAAGAAAGCAAATTGAAATGCTGAAAGATCATTCCGATTTTTTTTCGGGCAGTATTGAGTTGTTTTGCTGACAAGTCATTAAGCTGTTCTCCATTTACCCAAACCGATCCTGTGTTAGGAAATTCCAATAGATTGATACATCTAAGCAATGTACTTTTCCCTGCTCCGGATGAACCAAT
>QFOI01000030.1 GCA_003241175.1 Pseudopedobacter saltans | reverse complement strand
GCATTTAGGAAAATAATGAGAGAAAATAAGAGATTGCTTCGTCATTCTTCCTCGCAATGACGGACATTTTTATTGAAATGCGATAACAGTCAAGCGTCATTGCGAACGAAGTGAAGCAATCTAAGTACCGAATTAATGAAAAAATTCTCTAGATGCACAACGGGTATAGTAAATCGAAGACTTGCAATTACGAGCCTTTGATTTACTATAAAGAGAAATATTAAAAAGTCTCTCCCATATTATACAAAATAAAGCTCCAAATATCTGCAGCCTCATCAATAACTTTGGATGTGGGTTTTCCAGCGCCGTGACCAGCTTTACTATCAATACGGATCAATATTGGATTGTCACAACTTTGAGCAGGCTGCAGCGTAGCTGCAAATTTGAAAGAGTGTGCTGGTACTACACGATCATCGTGATCAGCAGTCGTTATTAATGTTGCGGGGTAACAAGTTCCTTTTTTGATATTGTGTAAAGGTGAATATTTTATCAAGTATTCAAACTGTTCTTTTTTGTCACTACTACCATATTCCACGACCCAACCCCAACCAACTGTGAACTTATGGTATCGCAACATGTCCAATACACCAACTTGAGGAATGGCTACTTTAAACAGATCAGGTCTTTGAGTTAGGCAAGCTCCGATAAGTAGCCCACCATTACTTCCACCGCGAATAGCCAACTTACCAGAACTAGTGTATTTTTCCTTTATCAGATATTCCGCCGAAGCTATAAAATCGTCGAAGACATTTTGTTTTTTGTCTAGCATGCCGCCTTTATGCCAATTTTCACCATACTCTCCTCCCCCACGAATATTGGGAACACAATATATTCCGCCATTTTCTAAGAAAACCATATTGGAAACTGAAAAGGATGGTGTTATATTAATATTGAAACCTCCATAAGCATATAGTAAAGTTGGATTATTTCCGTCTAGTCGCAAACCTTTTTTACAAGTAATGAACATCGGAACTTTTGTGCCGTCTTTACTCGAATAGAAAACTTGTTTTATTTCGTAATCACTTGGATTGAATTTGACTTCTGATTTTCTAAATAAAGTTGACTTTCCAGAAACTATGTCATACTTAAATATAGTTGCAGGATAAGTAAAAGAAGTAAATGTATAGTAGAATGATTTGTCTTCTTTCTTACAGCCAAATCCAGAAGCAGTCCCTAATCCTGGTAATTCTATTTTGTGTTCTAGTTGGCCGTCATAACTATATTGGTTAACTAGAGTATTGGCATCTTTTAAATAACTAGCAAAAATCTTTCCACCACCGGTGCCGACACTTTCCAATAGTTCTTTTTGCTCGGGAACAATAGTTTTCCAATTTTCCGGGGATATATTTTCAGGATCGAGTAAAACCACTTTATAGTTGGGAGCATCTTTATTGGTTTGCAAAAGTATTTTGCCTCCGATATTGTCAATGACATTAGCATTGGTATTGAATCCCGGAACTATAGTTATAAAGTCGCTATTTATTTTTTTTAAATCCTTTATTTTTATTTCGCTTCCGTCGGTTCCCTCAGCAATTCCCAAAACAAGGAAACGATCATCTTCTGTCAATCCAGCGTTAACATAACGCAAAGGATGCTCTTTGTCTTCATATACCAGTTTGTCTGAACTTTGGGGCGTACCAATAGTGTGGTAAAATATTTTTTGAAACTCTGTTTTGGCGGAATATTTTGTTTTTTCGTCGGTCGGTTTATCATAACCACTATAATAAAAACCCTTATCTCCATCCCAACTTATACTAGTGAATTTGACGTATTCTAGTTTGTCTTTTAAAAGTTGTTTAGTAGCAAAATCCATAACGTAGATTTCTTGCCAGTCACTACCAGAAGCAGAAACGGCATAAGCAAAAAACTTTTGTTTTTTGGAAAAAGACGTTGCCTGTAGAGCCATTGTTCCATCCGAAGAAAGTTTGTTTGGGTCCAATAAAATTTCAGGTGAACCTTCCAATCCCTTTTGAACATATAGTACAGATTGGTTTTGCAAACCATCATTTTTTCCAAACACAAACCACTCTCCTTCTTTTTCAGGAGCACCATATTTCGGATAGTTCCATAGTTCAGTAAGTCTCTTTTTTATTTTTTCACGGAAAGGTATTTTGGATAAATAACTATTGGTCAAGTCATTTTCTTCTTTTACCCAAGCTTTTGTATTGTTGGCAGTATCGTTTTCCAACCAGCGGTAAGGATCTTTTATTGTTGTACCGAAATAGTTATCTGTCTGGTCGACGGTTGCAGTAACCGGATATTTTAATGACTGTGCATTTATCATTGCTGAAAATGAAAAGATTGACAATGTGGTTAAAAATATTTTTCGCATAAAGAGGCTTTAATTTTAGAGTGTAAAACCTGTTTAAAGCTAAATATTAATTTTATAAAAAAATTACATAAAAAAACAAATCTATACCAACAAAGTCAATGTGCAGTTCGTACTAGTGAGAACAAAACCAAAAACGCTATGAAACATTATGTGAAAATCTTCGGCATGTTAACCGCCTTAGTAATGGCTTTAAGCTGCTCAAAAAAGAATGACGACGATCCAGTTGTTGATGTAATTGGTGGAACTTGGAATTTGACATCGGCTATTGGTAATACAAAATTTGACTACAAACAAACGATTACCTTTAAGACCACTGATAGTAGTTTTATCAAAACCTATGAAAACGGAGATGAAAGCAAAACGGCGAAGGGTAAATTTTCCATAAGGATAGAATCAAGATCTGACACCAATTTCATATTTGTTTCTTTAAAATACAACGAGATATCAAGCCTCATTCAATATTGCTATAAGGAACAGCTTAGAGAAGAATATTTTGTTAATCAGAAAGATTCAGAACTAATAGGTACTTGGGGTATTTGTGATGGACCAACTTACATTTATAATAAGAAATAACCTATACTATTGGAAACGAAACATTCCTCTTCTTTTTCGGGTGGACCATACTTAGGATAATTCCTTAACTTGGTAAGACTGTTTTTTAATTTCTCGGGAAAAGGGTTTCTGAAAAAATTACATAAAAAACAAATCTATACCAACAAAGTCAGTTTGCAGTTCGTACTAGTGAGAACAAAACCAAAAACGCTATGAAACATTATGTGAAAATTTTGGGCATGTTAACCGCCCTTGTAATTGCTTTAAGCTGTTCCAAAAAAAATGATGAAAATCCAATAATCATAGATCCTGTTGAGAATGTGATGGATGGAACTTGGAGTCTTACATCGGCTACTGGCAATGTTGCTAATGTACCTCCACAAACAAAATTCGATTACAAAAAAACAATTTCGTTTAAAAGCTCAGATAGTAGTTTTATCAAAACCTATGAAAAAGGAGATGAAAGCAAAACTGCGAAGGGTACATTTTCCATTAGTATAGATTCATCGAGTTCCACGATAAAGTATATGATTATACTTAAGTATGGAGATAAATCCGACTTTGTAGAAAGTTGCTCGAAATCGCAGGAAGATTATGTTTTGAATGAAAAATCGGAATTGACTTTAACCTCTTGGGTTCCTTGTGACGGTCCATCTTACGTTTACAGAAGAATTCAGGTAATTGATTAATAAAGAAAAACCACGCCAAAGGCGTGGTTTTGTATTTTATAGGAAAAGAAACTAAGCCATTTCTTTATCCAAGAAATCGACGTAAGGCGTTTTCCATTCCGAAATATTTCCCCATGAACTTCCGTTGACTTTAATCTCTCCAGAACTAACCGTTCCAAGTTTGACAAACCCAATATTGGTAGGATCCAATATAGCTTCCAGTTCTGCAGCTTTATTAGCGCTAACGGTAATGATAGCGCGGCTTTGAGACTCTCCCAACCAATAAGCATCCGTACGTATTCCGTCTTGAGAACCTATAACATCAAAACCAAGTCCGCGATTAAAACCAGCTTCCAACAAAGCAACGATCAATCCACCTTCACTAAGGTCATGTGCACTGGCTACGATCGTTTTCTTTTGGATAAGATCAAACAAAACATGTTGAAAATGATGTTCCACATCCAAATCGAAATGCGGACAATTGGAGTACTCCACATTTCTGATTTTTTGAATGTATTCTGATGAACCAATATCGTTGCGTTGATGTCCTATCAAATAAATTACATCTCCTTCTTTTTTGAAATCCAAAGTCATTCTAGTTTCTACATCATCCAGTATACCTACCATTCCAATAGTTGGTGTTGGGTAAACAGGACCTTCAGGATTTTGATTATAGAAGCTAACGTTTCCACCAGTTACGGGTGTATCAAATTTGCGGCAAGCGTCACCCATTCCCGTTACTGCTTTTACAAATTGATAATATACTTCAGGATTATAAGGATTACCGAAATTCAAACAGTTTGTCACACCAATAGGAAGAGCACCACTACAAACGATGTTACGGGCAGCTTCTGCTACGGCGATCATCGCACCATGATATGGATCTGCAAAAACGTAACGACCATTACAGTCTGTCGTCATAGCCAAAGCTTTACCAGTTCCTTTTGCCAAAACAATAGCCGCATCGCTTGGAGCGTTGGTACTCATGTTAGCTGTACCAACCATGCTATCGTATTGACGCGTGATCCAGGTTTTCGCTGCAATATTAGCCGAACTGTTAAGTTTGGTTGCTATATCTTTCAACTCTTCGTTGCTTTCAATATCTTTTACAGAATCAATATGGAACGCACGAACTTTTTCCAAATAAGAAGGTTCGCTGTATTCGCGATCGTATTGAGGAGCACCGCCACCCAAAACCAATTCGGCAGCAGGAACATCGGCTTCCAATACACCATTCAAATAAAATTTCAAACGACCATCATCTGTTACATATCCGATTTCGCTACAAGGCAAATCCCATTTTTCAAATACTTTCTTGATTTTATCTTCCTCGCCCTTTTTCGCCACCAATAACATTCTTTCTTGGCTTTCACTTAAAAGCAATTCCCACGCCTGCATGTTTTTTTGACGCGTAGGAACTTTTTCCAAATCAATATGCATTCCGGCTCCACCTTTTTCGCTCATTTCAGCAGTTGAACAAATGATACCGGCAGCACCCATATCCTGCATGCCCACAACCGCATCTGTTTCAATCACTTCCAAACAGGCTTCCAATAGTTTTTTCTCTTGGAAAGGATCTCCCACCTGAACAGCTGGAAGGTCCTGATGGCTGTCCTCGGTAAGATTAGCTGAGGCAAAACTCGCACCACCAATACCGTCTTTACCGGTAGCACTTCCTACAAAAAATACAGGATTGCCAACACCATGTGCAGTAGCACTAACGGTTTTACCAGCTTTTACGATACCAACACTCATCGCATTGACCAACGGATTAGTATGATAACAGTCTTCGAAATAAACTTCGCCAGCAACAGTCGGTACGCCGAAACAGTTGCCATAGTGTCCAATACCTTTTACGATACCACTAACCAAACGTTTTGTTTTCTTGTCTTTCAAGTTGCCAAAACGAAGGCTGTTCAAAGAAGCAATAGGTCTTGCTCCCATCGTGAAAATATCTCTTTGGATACCACCTACACCTGTTGCAGCACCTTGGAAAGGCTCCAATGCACTTGGGTGATTGTGACTTTCTATTTTGAAAACAACGCCATAGTCATTACCGATGTCCATCAACCCTGCATTCTCTTCGCCAGCAGCGACCAACATACGGCCACCGTCACGAGGAAGGGTTTTCAACCATTTGATAGAGTTTTTGTAGCTACAGTGCTCGCTCCACATGGCACTGAAAATGCACAATTCGGTAAAATTGGGAGTACGGCCGAGTTTTACTTTTATAAGTTCAAATTCTTCGGGCGTCAAACGCAGCTCTTCGGCGGTTTTTACGGTAATTTCCATGAATATCCGGAATAAAGAATGATTTTGAAATGTTGCCGCGAAATTACTGATAATTTGCCGAATAGACTAGCTTACAAAGACAAAGGCTACAAATTGATGATTTTCCTACGGAGCAATTCCAAACAAAGCCCAACACGACTCTGAACATTGAATTTTTGAAACATATTTTCACGATAACCATCAATTGTCCTTTCCGAAAGGTTCATCTTATAAGCTATTTCTTTATATGTTAATTCTGAACAAACAAACTGTACAAAAGTCTTTTCTTTTTCGGTAAGAACGATGTTGTCTCGCTCGATCTTTAGAAGTCTTCTATAGTTGATGTTGCTCGCATCGCCATTATAATACCCTTTTAGGTAAATTTCGTTAAGCGCTTTTTCAAGTTCGTTAGGATGCGTATCTTTCATCAAATAGGCACAACTACCCGCCTTGATCATGTCAATGATCGTATGGTCATCGTCATTCATGGAAAGCGCTACAGTTTTAATGGTTGGATGATTTTCCGACAACCATTTTGCCGTTTCTATGCCATCCATTACCGGCATGTTTACATCCAAGAGAATGATGTCGGGAATCGTTTTGGAACAATTGATTTTATTTTGCAAATCTTTTCCGTTGGAGGCTTCCAAAACCACTTTATAGTTTTCAAAAGTAAGAAGCATCAGCCCAAGCGATTTTAGGAACAATTGGTGGTCGTCTACAATACCAATATGGACGGTTTCGGTCATGCTATTGATTTTTCGGGGTGTAAGGGTATTTCTATTAAAACATTGGTTCCGTTGTCGTCAGAAAGCCATTGGATGGAACCTTCCAATAGCCGGATCCTGTTTTCCATATTGAGAATGCCGATGCCAGTTTTTGAAATATCTTCTTTATTAAAACCAACACCATCGTCTTGTATAGAGACCGTCAGAAGGGCATCGTTTTCCGTTATGATAATTTTTTCATTAGACGCATGGGCGTGTTTGATGGCGTTTTGAATAGCTTCTTGAATGACGCGAAAAAGAACCAATTGTTTTTCATGATTAAGGGGAATTGATGGAGGATATTTGAATTCAAGATGAAAACGACCTGATTGGTTGATGCGAAGCGTTTCGTTAAGTAGATTATCAATTAGGTCAAACTGTTGCATCCAGTCCTTATTTAAAGATTTAGACAATGCTCGTAATTCGGATATTGCTTTTCCCAAAGTCTCTTGTGCAACCATCATTGTATCGTTGCAAGTACTAGGGTCTCGCTGAGCAATACCAAGTAAAAGTTTAGTACTATTAAGCAATTGTCCAATATTGTCATGCAACTCTTTACTGACTATATCTAGCGTCTCTTCTTGGGTTTCTACTCGAGCTTTTGTAAGTTGTCTACCCAATTCTAATTCCAAATCCTCCTTTTCCCTTTTATGCAAAAATTTTCTTCTGTTGTAAATGTTTACATACGTCAACAAAAATACTGCGACGATAAGGAATACAATAGTTCCCAATACTACTAACCATACTATTTCTTTTTCCTGCCAAAGCATACGAATGAATAACTCCAAAAACCGTAGAGAAAAATGTTGAAAATAAAATAAAGGATAATTCTTATCGGAATATTATATTTATGTTTAATCTGCATAAGTTGTATGTAAAAAATACTGCACATAGTAGAACCAAAACAAAAAATAAAAATTCCGCTTACTAACCAAAAAGGATAATATTTTGCTAATGAAAAATATTTATCCTGTTTAAGTAAAATATAGTAATAATAACAACAAATAATAGTTAAGAGGAGCATTGTAACAATATTAGTGTGTTGTACAAATGAGGTAAACTTATTTACAATAAATTCTATCAAATAAACCAAAACATCTATTGTGACTAACATAAACCATATCCATCCCGATATTTTTTTTATTAGATTGATACAATGATGTAAAACCCAAAAATTAAATCCTGCAAAAAAAGGATAATATAAATTGAAAATGAAATGATTGCTTTTCAAATATATATTATCCAATACATAACCAATTAACTCTACTGTTACAGTCAATAAAAGATATGGAATAAATATGAAAATCCAACCTCTTTTATTTCCTATAAAAAATATAGCAAAACAAATGGATATCAGTTCGATTATAATAGAAAAATAGCTTGGCATTATTACTATGGAGAAAGTGTTCCAAGATCTTGTATGTAGCTTTCAAACTCATCACCAGAAGGTGTTCTTATAGTTTTATTTTTGGGATAGTAGCCTCTATTTTTAATATCTCTATAATCTAGAACACTTAAAACAGAGTCATGCCGATTTTTTTCAGTTCGACTAGAACTAACCAATGTGTGTTTAACTATTGTGGGAATAAATAGGATAGTAAGCCTATACTTATCTTTATCTTTTACTTTTCCCAATTCTATACTTGGATACAGACCTACATACCAATCATATCTTTCAATGCTGGTATCTATGTTACTGTTTAATTTTGCTATAGTATCATTATTTTGTTGAGCAAATGTTGGTATAAAATCGTTTGCGTATTTTTTAAAAGAAGAAGTATCATGTAAAATGATGCTTGTCTTTTCACTATTACAATTAAGATAGGACAAGGCAAGATAGGCTCCTATTTTTTTATAGTTTTTTAAAGCGGTATCGGCTTTTAAAGTATCAATAGCTATAAGATTGGATTGTTCTGGAGTTGTTAATATAACAGGGTTAAAAATAAAAAAACTATATATCCACTGTGCAACTATAGTTGCGACGATGCCTAATGCAAAGAAGAGGATCTTTTTCATAAAAAAGGTTTTGGGTTGACGTTATTTTAGGGAATTCATATTAAAATTAATATTTAAGAAGTTATCCTTATGGAAAATCTGAATTCGTTATGTAATATTTTTTTTTGTTATTTGTTTTTATTTGATTATCAATATTAATAATTGAATTCGTATGTAATAATCTTTTGCAATATTATCTATTCCCATAATTAACAAAAATGGTCTTTTCCTCATAATCACACGGGGAAATTCCCGTATTAATCTGGGAATTCTATCATTGTACAGCGTTGTGCTTTTCTTCAATTTCGTGCTTGTAAAAACAACCTTAAAAAAATTAAAAGTACAATGAAAAAGACAACCCTTAACTATCTAAGGATGGTAGCAGTATCTATTTTGTCCTTTATCTTTCTAGTATCAACAGCGCAGCGATCTCCTTTCAGAAGCGGTTATTTAAGATTGGGATTCAATAATCTGGGACACAAGATGGATAACTCACAAACCGGTTTGGAAAATGTTGTTAATGGAAATCTTGGTGCTAAAAAAGGATTCGCATTGGATTTTGGACATATATACTATTTCAACAAAAACGCAGATTTCCCAATAAAGTTTGGTTTAGACTGGACGTATATTTCTCTTAGTTACAATAAGCTTGACTGGAGCGACTATGTTTCTAGTAAAGGAGACCCCGAAGCCTATATTGACGGCAAAAAAATGGCATTGTCTGCAGGAACAAAAGCTGGACTTAATCTCTCCGTTAATCCAGTGGAATATCTAGTGATTGATGCAAGAGCACAGCTAGGATTGTCTTGGTACTTGTTTGATCAAGAATATTATGCGCATGAGGGTGAAGCGAACGAAAGCTATTTTTCTTTTACTGATAATAGAGATGAAAATGATGAAGGAGAAAGCGTCAAGCATCGCTTGCGTAATGCGTTCAATCCTAATTTCGGAATTACGATTCGTCGTAAAGCAATAGGACTCTCATTGGACTACATGCCAGCAAAAGTTGACTACTACTACGATTCATCAGAAAGTCATGGCAAATCTAAATTCAAAGTTCCTAGTCTTCAGCTCAAACTAAGCATTACCTTATAGTTAAGTAAAAATAAAGTTATCCAAAACCTTCTAGTTTAATAACCCTTAAAAAATAAAACAATGAAAAAAATCATGTTCTCATTGACTATCGTATTGATAGCCCTATCATCCCATGCGCAAAAAGACGCCGGAATTGCAATTGGTGCTGACGTTGCATTGCCAATTGGCGATTTTAAGACAATTACGTCCTTTGGCTATGGTGCACATGGCGAATACTATAAAACATTTGCAGATAAAATCGTTGGATTTGGACAGTTGGCAGTCCGTCGCTTCAATGGAAAAAAAGTCAGTTTTTCGGAAGATATTGAAGGTTATGACATGGAAGATTATAAGTATCCGTCTCAGACTTTGGTTAATGGTATTGTCGGAGCTAGATACAAGTTAAGTAATGAGTTTCAAGTAGGATTGGGTATTGGCTATGGTTCGCTTTCCGGAGGCGGGGAAAGCAATGGAGGATTTATGTTGCAACCAGCTCTAGTATATGACTTAGAAAAATTCAATATTTCCTTGTCCTATAACCGTTTGTCCAATAATGGATCGATTGCATTTATGAATCTAGGTTTTTCTTTCAAACTATAAAATTTCAGTGTACAACCAAAATTATTATTTATGAAAAAGCAAAAAAAACATATTTGTTTAAAATCAGTTTTTGTGATGATTTGCATATCCATGCTTTTATTTTCATGTAGTAAAAAAGGAGATTCGGAAGACTCGGACACTACGGAAGAAATTAAAGGCTCTCCAGGTAATCCCAGATTTAACTTGCAATTTACAAACGGCACTAAAACTGATTTGGACTTGCATGTATTGACGCCAAATGGCTCAGAAATATACTACGCTAATCCATCTGCACAAAGTGGAGAATTAGATGTTGATTGCTTATGTGGAGATTGCCCAAATGGTCCGAATGAAAATATTTATTGGCAGTCTGGAGCGGCACCAACAGGAACCTATAAGGTATGGGTGGAGTATTATGATGCGTGCGATGCCTCCATGTCTTCCTCAACATTTACACTTAGAATATTGAAAAATAGCGAAGTGTTAAAAACATATACAGGTACCCTCTCTCCCAGTAACACAAAATCAACCGTATATACAGTGGCATTCGATGGAACAAGCCCAAGAGTTACTTCATCTGTTCCTTATCAAAATGAAAACCTAATTATTAAAACATTAAATTCTGAAAAAGTTAATTTGAAGATCAAACATTTTTTGAAGTAAAGAATAGGTGATTTTAACTTTTTTTACAAATTAAAAAACCGCACTTATCTTCACCATAGAAAATACACGAAAACTATGGCTTCAGGTTTCTTTGCTCTATTGGATGATATTGGTGCATTGATGGACGATATTGCGGTGACAACAAAAGTAGCTGCCAACAAAACAGCCGGGATTCTGGGGGACGACCTTGCTGTAAATGCAGAAAAAGCAACGGGATTTGTTTCCTCGAGAGAACTGCCTGTTTTGTGGGCGATTACCAAAGGCTCTTTACTCAACAAGGCGATTATCGTACCGATAGCACTGGCACTAAACGCCTATTTTCCTGCCGCACTGAATTACATATTGATTTTAGGTGGTTTTTATTTGGCATATGAAGGAGCGGAGAAAATTGTAGAATTTTTGTTTCATCGAAAAAATCACCACGCCGAGGAAATCAAAGAAGTCAAAAGCAATAATGTTGTGGATGATGAAAAGGCAAAAATAAAGGCGGCAATAGCAACGGATTTTATTTTGTCCATTGAGATTGTAATTATCGCTTTGAGTCAAGCCACTGAACATAAGCATGCATTTATAACGACTATAGTGGTAGTCGCGTTAGTTTCCGTATTGGCGACGGTGGGTGTTTACGGAATAGTTGCACTTATAGTGCGCATGGATGATGCAGGTGTATTTTTAATAAACAAAACACACAACAAGGGATTCTTTTCCAAAATTGGCCATTTGTTAGTTAAAGGGTTGCCTATTATTATAAAAATATTGGCTGTACTTGGGACACTAGCTTTGTTTTTGGTTTCTGGCGAGATTTTCATGCATAAGATTGAATATTTGCATCATATCCTGTCCGTCATTCCGGAATTACTAAGAAAGTTTTTGTTTGGTTTAGTGGCGGGATTACTTGTTGTGTTATTAATGACAGGAGGAAAGAACGTGGTTAAATTAATTAAGAAAAAAGCTTAATATTTGAAATAGCCATGATAATTTTATCGTGGCCGTTTTTTAGTTTTTTTTGAAAACCTCTCCCTAACCCTCCCCTCAAAGGGGAGGAAATAAGGGTGATTCCTCATTGTTTGGAGATTTTAAGTTCTTTATGGAAGAATATACGACTAAAATATACATTGATTCTTCTAAATGTACAACTGGTTTTTTTAATAGTATATAGGTTTGTCTAGCTTTTTTGCGATACGATACGCCGCATTCATCAAACCAACATGACTATATGCTTGAGGAAAATTTCCCCACTGGCTACCATCGTGCTCGTCCACATCCTCACTGAAGAGACCAAGGTCGTTGGAATATTGCATGAGTTGTTCAAATGTGGAAATGGCATCGCGATTACGACCAACCAATGCCAATGCTTCGACATACCAAAAGGCACAGATCAAAAAAGTCGACGAGGGCTTACCAAAATCATCGGAATGTATGTAACGATAAAAAAGTCCGTTTTTGCCTTTTAGTTCTTTCTCTAATCCACGAAGGTGGTCACGCGCTTTTTGGCTGTGCGGGTCCAAGTAATTCATAATAATAAGCTGCAATGTACTTGCATCCAGATAAGGACTTCCTACAGCATGTGTATATACTTTTCGGACAGGATCGTAACAGGCTTCAATATGGTTGTGTGTGGTGCGGATGAGTTTAAGGGCTCTAGTGATCAGCTTTTTATCACCGACTTCTCGAGCCATTTTCAGTGCCGCTTTTGCACCAGCCCATTGAAAAAGATTGGTGTAGCAGTGCACATTGGGCATATTGCGAAATTCCCAGATACCAGCATCTTTCTCGTCAACCGTTTTTTCTATTTTTTTCAATATAAAATCGATCCAATGAGAAGTGTCGGTCCGCTCATCAACTATAAATCTTTTATCGACATATAATGGCAAAAGAGAGATTAAGACTTGACCGTAAATATCATTTTGTACGTGTTCAAATGCTTGATTTCCGATTCTGACGGGCTTGTTGCCAAGGTATCCGTCAAGGTCCAACGTTATTTCGGTAAGTGTTTTCTCTCCGGTTATCCCGTACAATGGCTGATAGCGCTCTAGCTCCGTGTAGGAAATGCTGGCTATGTAGGAAAAATATTTTTCCAGTTCATCAAAATGGCCAATATTGTTCAATGCATTGATGACATAATGCGTGTCGCGCAACCAGCAAAAACGATAATCCCAGTTGCGACCTTCACCTGGATACTCGGGAAGGCTCGTCGTACTCGCAGCAATAAATGCTCCTGTATCCTCAAACTGGTGGATCTTGAGCGCTAGGGCGGATCGTATAACTGCAGTTTGGTAAAAGCTTAAGATGCTAGAACCTTTCACCCAGTTACGCCAATATTTGATAGTTTCGGAAAGAAAACGTTCAAATGTAGATTCCAGCTCCGCTTCAAAAGGAGTGCCATAAGTGAGTACAAAATATTTGGTACTGTCCAATACGAAATAACGCTCTTCCACAATATAATTGACAGAACTGTTGGTCGTCAATCTTATGGTAGTATCGCCGTGTTGGAAATGTAGGTGGTTACTACCTATATCGGCTTTTAACTGAATTTTTCCATAATCCAATACAGGACGACAAATGACCTTTATACGTGGAGCACCACTCAAAACCTCTACTTTGCGTAATAGGTTAAGTGGTCGGAAGATTCGGTTGTTGTTGGAGAACCTCGGAGCAAAGTCCGTTATCCGGTAACTTCCATACGGGTTGGAAATTTCGGTACAGAGTATATTGGTGTTTTCTAGATAATATTGTTTGGTTTGATACTCTCCTTCCGGTAAAATGGAAAACTCTCCACCTTTATTATCATCCAAAAGGCCGCCAAAAATGAAGGTACTGTCAAATTTTGGCCAACATAGCCAAGAGATATTTGTGTTTTTCCTTACATGCGCTATGTAGCTACAATTGCCAACGATGCCAGAGTCATATATATGTTTTGTCATAATATTAGAATCTTTTATTGTAATATATCAAAAAAATAAGCGTTTAATGATAAGAAAAACAAAAAGTTTTGGAAAAGCCCCTGCTCTATACTGGATAACATTATCTTCGTAGAACAAGAGAAAATAATTTTTCAGAGATCATTAGAATAAAAAGCTTCAAATTTATTACCGACATTATTTATTGTTTACTTCATTTAATTATTTTCCGATTCATCCATTTATCAACTGTATAGTAAAATATGTCTTCAAAAAGAAATGACTTTGCGTGGTCTAACGACTGCGAACCTCATAAATTACGCACCAAGGAAATCATCGTTGATCATCCAGAAATCCGAACATTAATCGGGAGAAATCCATATACGTTTTTAATTATCCTGTTTTGTGTAGGATTGCAAACGGTATTGGCTTATGTATTGAGAGATTCCTCTTGGTGGTTGGTGTTACTCATCGCCTATTGCGTAGGTGCTTTTGCCTGCCACACACTGTTTGTATGTAATCACGAAGCCTCACACAACCTAATTTTTAAGAATAGAAAATTAAATACGATGGCGGCGTTGGTTGCTAATTTGCCGTTAGTCTTTGCAAGTACTATCTCTTTCAAAAAATACCATTTGAAACATCATGCTTACCAAGGTATTGAGGCTTTGGATGCGGACATGCCCAACAAATGGGAAGCTAAAATGGTAGGCAATTCCACTTTTGGGAAAGCCATGTGGTTGTTTTTCTATCCTATCGTACAGGCGAGCCGCATGGGCAGAATGAACAAAGAAGTCAAATTGTTTGACTGGGAAATGGCTTTGAACTGGCTTATTCAGATTGTGTATGTTACTGCCATCATTTATTTCTTTGGATGGAAAGCGATCGTTTTTCAGTTGGCAAGTTTCTTCTTTTCTGTTGGTTTGCATCCGTTGGGTGCTCGTTGGGTACAAGAACACTTTTTGACACATGGGGAAGAACAAGAAACCAAAAGTTATTACGGACCGTTGAATGTCGTTAACCTTAACGTAGGTTTTCACAACGAACACCATGACTTTCCTTCCGTACCTTGGAATCATTTGCCTCAATTGCACAAAATGGCGCATGAGCATTATGACAACTTAGGTTCACATAAATCCTATACCGTATTGTTGTTCCAGTTCTTGTTTAATCGCGAATTGTCCGTTTTTTCGAGAATGGCGCGTAACAACAGAGGAAAAGTAAGTAAAGAAAAAGTTCCGGCAGGCCAGCAATCCGTTGAAAAACCAGTTTTGGCCAATAAAGCAGAATAAAAATAATTTCTATCAAGGAACAACAATGGCTTGTCTAATAGACAAGCCATTGTTGTTTTAACCGCTAACCATCCTTTTCTACCTTTTACCTATATTTTTTCTAAAAGGAAAAGGAAAGCACTGTATTTTTAAAGTAAAATCTGCGTATTGAAACTTTTGGATAATATTGGATTGGCGTACCAAACGGTAAAAAGCAACAAATTGCGAAGCGGTATTACCATTGCAATCATCGCATTTGGTATAATGGCTTTGATTGGAATCATCACCGCTATCGATGCGGTCAATGCAAAGATGATGAAAAGCTTTTCTTCCATGGGAGCCAATGGTTTTACCATTATCTACAAAGACCGAAACCGATTTGGAAACGATGATGATGAAAGATCTCAAAAAACGGTCGATTCCAAAAAAGCAAAAAAATCCAATCTTGACAAAATCATCACACTTCAAGAAGCAGAAAAATTTAAGGAAAATTATCCCTTTCCTGCTGTGGTGAGCCTTGCCTTGGATGGAACGGGCAGCCGAGAAATCCACTACCAAAATAAAAAAACCAACCCCAATGTTTCCTTTAGTGGCATAGACGAAAACTATCTGGAGGTAAACGGTTTTTCCATTGCTGCTGGTCGCAATTTCAACAAGATGGATGTAAGCAGCGGACGAGATGTTTGCCTATTGGGTAATGATGTTGCTGCCAAACTTTTTGGAGAAAACACTAAAAGCAATTGTATCGGAAAGACGGTCAGTATCAATAGCAGACCTTATTTGGTAGTAGGTCTTTTAGAATCAAAAGGTTCAGGCGGCTTTGGAAGTAAAGACAATATTGCCATGACCACTTACAATAACCTAAGACGTAGCAATGCGTTTGCCTCTCCATCATTTTCCATTGGCGTTTTGTGTAGTAATGTCAACCAAATACCGAGTGCTATTGGAGAAGCAAAATCCGTTTTTCGTGGCGTGCGTCGATTAACGCCGTTAGACGACGATAATTTTACGATCAACAAGAGCGACAAGATGGCTCAGACGCTTATTGGTATGATGGGAAGCATGCAAGGTGCGGCTGCCGGTATTGGAATTATTACTTTGATAGGGGCTGCTATTGGTTTGATGAATATCATGCTCGTTGCGGTGAGTGAACGAACCAAAGAAGTAGGGCTGGTCAAAGCACTGGGAGGAAAAAGTAAAAATATCAAGCAACAATTCCTTTTTGAATCGACTTTTATCAGTTTGATGGGTGCCATTTTTGGAATTATATTGGGAATCATTGTTGGTAATATTATCTCGTTTGCTTTAGGTGTTGGCTTTGTTATCCCATGGCTGTGGGTATTGATGGGAATTGTAATTTGTTCGCTAGTCGGTTTGGCCGCCGGTGCTTATCCTGCTAAAAAAGCCTCAAAATTGAATCCTATTGATGCCTTAAGATACGAATAGAGTTATCTTTAAAGTGTCCAGTTGTTCATTTAGGATAAAAATTAGTTTAATTATGAGATTGCTTCGTCATTCTTCCTTGCGAAGACATATAGTTTTTAACTTTCAGACAGAAAATAGGCGTCATTGCGAACAAAGTGAAGCAATCTTTTTCTAATTTCCAATGAAAAAATATCTAAATGCACAATGGGTTTAAAGTATTGTAAATGAATGTTTTTATATGAAAAAAATTTCACTAATTGTCCTGCTGTCTACATTTTCTTGTGTTAGCTTATTGGCGCAAGACCAACAGGAATACCAGAAAAAAATTAACGAAGCTTGGAAGTTGTATGAATCCAAAGATTATCTAAAATCTGCCCAGACTTATTCTGCTGCTTTTACCTATATGGGAAAAGGATTGACTCCAGATCGTTACAATGCGGCCTGCTCTTGGTCGCTCGCCAACGTAAAAGATTCTGCGTTTTCCGAATTGTTCAAAATCACTCAAAAAGGAACTTATGACGACGTGGATCATCTAACGACTGATACAGATCTGTCCGCTTTACATTCAGATAAAAGATGGAACGATGTGGTTGCTCTTGCAAAAGCCAACAAGGAAAAAACAGAGCAAAATATCGACAAACCCTTAGCCAAAACATTGGATTCCATATACAATGAAGATCAATTATATCGCCTTCAATTAGATACTATCGAAAAAAAATATGGTAGAAATGCCAAGCAAATTCGAGATCAATGGAAAATCATAGGGG
>QFOI01000393.1 GCA_003241175.1 Pseudopedobacter saltans | reverse complement strand
ACTGCTACATTTGAACTGAACAATTCCGATGGATTAGATCATACATACTATCGCTTAAAAATCTCTGCGATTAATGGTACTGGGACTTTGATTCAAATATCTGAATGGCGTTTACTTCAATACTATTAGTAGTTGATTTTTGATATTGTTTAAGAAAGGTCGCAACTATATAATTGCGACCTTTCTTATTTTATATAAAGAATTTATAGTTATGAATGAATTATATTTACGTATGATAAAAAAAATACTATTTATGGTTGGTTTTCTACCAACTATATTATTTGCGCAGACAAAAACAAATAGGCTGGAGAGTGGGAATCCTATATTCAAAGGTTGGTATGCTGATCCAGAGGCTGTTGTATACGGTAAGGAATATTGGGTATTCCCAACTTATTCGGATAAATACGAAAATCAAGTTTTTTTTGATGCCTTTTCTTCCAGAGATTTAGTGCATTGGAAAATTCATAAGGATGTACTAGACTCCTCTAATGTAAAATGGGCTAAAAAAGCGATGTGGGCTCCTGCTGTTTTAAAGAAAGATAAAAAATATTATTTCTTTTTTGGTGCTAATGATATACATCCTGGAGAAGTTGGCGGTATTGGTGTTGCGGTATCTGATAAACCACAAGGTCCTTACAAGGATTTAATAGGAATATCTCTTATTGATACGATCGTTAATGGTGCACAACCAATTGATCAATTTGTATTTAAAGACAAAGATGGACAATACTATATGTACTATGGTGGTTGGGGGCATTGTAATGTAGTGAAATTGAAAATGGATTTTACAGGCATAGTTCCATTTGATGATGGCTCTTTATACAAAGAAATTACCCCCAAAGACTATGTAGAGGGGCCATTTATGTTCATCAGAAATGGTAAATATTATTTTATGTGGTCCGAAGGTGGCTGGACTGGCCCAGACTATAAAGTCGCTTATGCAATTTCGGATAATCCTTTTGGTCCATTTGAACGGATCGGTACTGTTTTGTTACAAGATACTTCTATTGCAAATGGTGCTGGACATCATTCCATTATTCACAATCCAAAATCTGATAAATACTACATTGTATATCATAGACGTCCCAAAGGAGAAACCGCTGCTAATCATAGAGAAACTTGCATTGAAGAAATGAAGTTTGATAAAGAGGGCAAAATTATTCCAGTACAAATCACTAAAAATGGAGTTTATGAAGATAAGCTTTGATTGAAAAATTGTGGCTAAATAACCATTTGTTGTCCCGATCGTTGAACTCTGCTTATTTAGGAAAATGTGTTGTTAAAAAATGTTTTCTTATGATGAAAAAGTTGCATTGTTGTTTGACTCTTGTTTGGTGTTTTGTAGGGGGGCTTTCTTTGGTGCATTGTCAACAGGTTGCATCTACCATAAGTTCCCACCAACACCTTCAATCCTTGCGTCCGAGAGAGGTTGTGTATATGAATACAGACAGGGACAATTATTTGCCTGGCGATACATTATGGTACACCCTTTGGCTGTTGGATGCATACTATCACAAACCGTCAACGCCGAGCGGTATCGCCTACGTGGAGCTGCTTTCTCCGGGGGGTGGTGTGGTATTGCGTCAGGCACTGCGCGTCAACGGCTTGGAGTTTTCGCAGATGGCGCTGGGTAAGGAGCTGCCGTCTGGAGACTATGAGCTACGGGGCTACACGCGGTGGCAACGCAACTTTGGAGACAGTCTGTATTTTCGTAAGACGATCCACATATTTGGTAATAGAGAAGACTGGCGACTGGCCCTTACCTCAGCACGACACGGTTCTAGTTTAAAAGGTGACAGTATTTGGATCGATTTTGTACTGTCGGGGAGAGAACTCTTGGTAGGGCGGAAACTAAGGCTGGAAGTATTGAACGCAAAAGGCAAAAGAATAATATCCGCGGATCGCTTGCAGTCAACTGATGGCCATTTCAAGGTAAATTTTGGATTGGATAGTTCTAAGGATCTATCGGAACTTTCGTTTCGTGTAGTGGACAAGAAGGAAGGCCAAGACCGGGTATCGTTCCCTCTTTCGATGCTGGATACCTCCACGGTAGACCTCCAGTTTCTTCCGGAGGGAGGACACATGGTGTCGGGGCTGGAGAATAAGGTGGCCTTCAGGGCGCTCGACGCGCGTGGGAGGCCGTTGGGCATAACCGGCGTGCTAAAGGATAGTGACGGCAATACACTGACCACCGTGGGATGCACGCACGACGGCATGGGTACTTTCACCCTTGTGCCCCGTCAGGGTTATAGTTACACAATCTCTGTGGCGGGTCACGGCAACTACGCGCTACCCGTGGCAGACAACGCGGGTACGCAGCTTTCCTTGGACAACCTGTCCGACAGTACGCATGTACTGGTCAGGGTTGCTTCAAGAAATGCTATAAGAAGCGACTACTATCTTTTTTCCATGAGCCACGGACTGGTAGTAACGGGTCAGAAAGTGGCTGTCGATACAGTACCTAAATTAATTAAAATCCCTAAAAATGTCTTTCCCACGGGGGTAAGCCACTTTTCGCTGATGGGACCGGACGGTCAACTCCTGAACGAACGGGCATTCTATGTGGACAATGGCGAACGGTTGCGTGTCGGGGTGGGTCCGGGCAGAGACAGCCTGTTGACGCGCGATTCGGTACCGTTGGAAATAGAGGTTAGGGATGCGGCAGGCAATCCCGTACGGGGCGTATTTACGCTGTGCGTGACGGACACGTCGAGAACGGACAAGAATCCGGCCTCCGCCAATCTCCTCTCTTACAACCTTCTGAGCAGTGAGTTGAGGGGTCGGGTGCACGAGCCAGGCTTCTATTTCGACAGGGCGGTGGCAGCCACGGAAAGGGACAGCGCGTTGGACGTGTTGCTGCTGACGCAGGGCTTTGTACGATACGAGTGGGATACCACGAAGCAGATTTACCCCGCAGAGGCCGAGTTCACGGTTAGCGGCAGGGCATCGAAGATGTTCAACAAACCCTATTCGGAGGGGAATATCGGCTTGTTTGCACTTAAACCGTCGCTCCTTACGATGGACACGGTGACGGACAGAGAGGGCCGTTTCACGTTTCGAGGTTTTCCTGCGTTTGACACGGCGGCGTTCCTCGTCAAGGCGAGGACGAAGAAGGGCAAGTCCTTTGGGATCGGGGTGGAAGTGGACCGTTACGACTATCCGGAAGTAACCGTACCCAAGGCGATACGAGTGTGGAAAGGTGATGTGGACCTTGCAGCCAGAGACCTTAGACGGATGCGGGACCGGCAGCTGGAGGAGGAGTACATGTACCACCTGAAACCCGGAGAGTTAGCACCTGTCACGGTTCGTGCAAAACAACCAGTAGAGGGCTCCGACAACCTGAACGGACCCGGTCAGTACGACGAGGCGATTAACAAGAAACAGTTGCAGCAGATGGGAGACACGTCATTGCTAGACATTCTATACAAAAGAATAAAAACATTCAGATTCAATAGGCTATCAGGTTTTACAATTGAAAATTTTTACAGAATAAAATTTATTATAGACGGATTGAGGATAGACGATCCTATGATACAAGATGCTTTTACTTCTTCTATAACTGAATGTCTTCAATACTATAAGGCTTCTGACATTAAAGGTATTG
>QFOI01000392.1 GCA_003241175.1 Pseudopedobacter saltans | reverse complement strand
CTTCGTTTGCGGGTTTACAATATAATCCAGATGGCAACTATGGTATAACATTGAATCAAGGTTTTGATGGAACTGTTGATTTAAGTCCAATTCCTTTAGCTAAAGATTTAAGTATTTCATTTAGAGGAACATTTACCTATAACAAGGATAAATTAATAGAAAACGGTGCAGCTCCCTATGAAGAGCCGTGGATGGATCCGAGGGGGCAAAATATCAATTCTTCACAGGGTTACGTCGCTGAAGGAATCTTTCAAAGTCAAGCAGAAATTGATAACCATGCTGATCAATCCGGTGTGGGAGGAAATGCTAGAGTGGGTGACTTAAAATACAAAGACCTTAATGGTGATGGTATTATTAATGTCTATGATCAGACTACAATTAACCACGGGGATGTTCCAAGATGGATTTTTGGATTCGGATTTAATTTGAACTACAAGCAGTTTTATATTAGTGCATTTTTTCAAGGAAACTATGGTGCACAAAGAGCTGTTAGTGACATTGCGAGAGCTCCATTTGCAGACGGCGCTTACGGAAATGTACTGGCTAACACAACTGATAGATGGACAGAAGAAAATCATGCGACTAACCCATTTTATCCGCGTTTAGGGTATGGTACTTCTGCAACGGCTAATAATGATGTGGCTAGTTCTTGGTGGGTAAAAGATATTTCCTTTATAAGATTTAAAACCTTAGATATGGGATATAATTTACCAAAAGGGGCCTTCAGACAAATTGGCTTAAAGAATGCGCGTATATACTTCTCTGGAGTTAATCTATTGTATTGGAGTAAATTTAAACTATGGGACCCAGAAATGAATACAGGGAATGGAGGTGCTTATCCTAATACAAGAACCTTCTCACTTGGAATTCAAGCCAATTTCTAAGAAAAAAACTAAAAAAGATATGAAAATTAAAATATGTGTTGCTAGTTTTTTTGCACTACTAGTTTTTAGTATTACCTCATGCAAAAAATTCTTAAGCCAAGAGCCTGATCAGGCATTAAACGAGGATTCTTTATTTTCTAATTTAATCAATACTCAAAATTATTTGGCTCAGGTGTATGCCAATATCCCAGACCCATATGCAAATAGGTATAATGGATCAAGATCCGGACCTTACAATATGATTGCAGATGATGCTAACTGGATTTCTCAACAGGGATTTCCCTCAGCGGTTTGGTCCTACAGTACTGCGAATGCATCTGTATCAATAGCTGCCAATTTATGGGGTGAATGGTATAAGCCTATTCGCAATGCGACTGACTATATAGCTAAAGTCGATAATGCTAACCCCGTAGAAGTGAATGCTTTTTTAAGGACACACTACAAGGCAGAGGCAAGAGCACTCAGAGCTATCTATTATTTTTGGTTGATGAGAACTTATGGACCAGTCATAATTTTACCTAATGTTATCGATGTTAACTCTTCAACAGCTGATTTGATGAGGGAAAGATCTCCATTTGACACATGTATCAATTATGTTGTAAGTCAGTTAGATTCTGCATACTTAGAGTTACAATCTATATCATCATCAACACAACCGTCTTCTAGTGCCTTGAATAATGAAACAGGAAGGATTACTACTGGTATTTGTAAAGCCTACAAGGAGCAAGCTCTATTATTAGCGGCAAGTCCATTGTTTAACGGCAATACTCAATTAGCTGGATTGAAGAATCAAGATGGTACCCAGTTAATTAATCAGACTTATGATGTAAATAGGTGGAAACTAGCTGCTGATGCTGCTAAAGGTTTCATTGATGAGTTTTCAGGGGTTTATAGTTTGTATACTGTTGCTAATACTGATTCTTTCACCGCTGCGTATTTGGCATGTAGAGACGTTGTTACAGCCGATTGGAATAAAGAATGGATTTTCGGCAAAAGTTTGAGCGGAAATGTTGGTTATTATTACTACAGTTTTACTCCGAAATTGGTTGGATATAGTTCTTCGGTTGTTAGTCAAGGTGGTGGATATGGTGCAGTGAATCAATCTCTTGTAGATGCCTATTTTATGAAAAATGGTATGAGTATTACAGATTCTGGTTCTGGCTATCAAACAACGGGATTTACAACCTTTCAAGCACCTGGTGATGTTAAGGCGAGGTCTACTTTCAATCAATGGATTAATCGTGAGCCTAGGTTTTACGTCGGAGTTACCTACAATAATAGTTATTGGTTGAATCAAGGATCAAGTTCTTCAGAGGTAATTGTGGACTTTACCTACAATGGTAATTCTGGTGCGGTACAGAGTACTAATGATCGAAGCTCAACTGGATATTTGTTGCGTAAAAATATTATTCAATCCAATACCAGCAGAGGATGGGTTTATCTTAGGTTAGCTCAGATTTATTTGGATTATGCGGAAGCATTAAATGAATATGATCCTGGTAATGCAGATATCTTGAAGTATTTGAATATGATTAGAGTTCGTGCTGGTATTCCCGCATATGGTAGTGGAACAGGACAGATTGTTGCGCCTGTTGGGCAAGATGCTATGCGTGAAGCCATTCGAAGAGAACGTCGCGTGGAACTAGCTCACGAAGAAGTTCGTTACTTTGATTTGAGAAGATGGAAGATAGCGCAAACTGTTTTGAGTCAACCTGTTTATGGTATGAATATCCTGGCCAATGGAGATGCCTTCTATCAGAAAACATTGGAATTTACTCCACGATTCCAACAACGTGATTATTTATGGCCCATACCAAGTGAAGAAATCAGAAAAGATTCCAAACTTGTTCAAAACCCAGGTTGGTAAAATTTTAAATATAATTTGTATGAAAATTTCCTTTAATAAATTAAAAACAATTCCTAAACTTTTAAGTGTAGTTTTATTTTGTTTGGCATTTTCAAATTGCGTTAAATGGGATAAAATAACCTCTGCAGAGGAAGGCAAAGTCTATATGGCTAGTGCATATGGTACACGCTCCACTCTAACTATCTATCGTATAGATTCGTTACAGACATATAATTTTGGTGCTACCCTTGCGGGCTTTAATGGTGCTCAACAAGATCTTACTGTTAATTTCGCAGTTGACACATCTCTTGTTAATCAATACAATACGGACAATGCTTATTTGGGGGTGACTTACAAGGTCTTACCCACATCATCATATTCATTGTCTGGTTTATCTTCAGTTATAAAGAGTGGAAAAACGGAGACAGATTCTCTATCTTTCTCTATTGCTGCTAATGAGTTGTCAATGGGCATACATTATATATTGCCTATAAAGATTTCTAGTGTATCGGGAAATAATCCAATTGACTCAACGTTAGGCGTTACCTATTTTAAAATAGATACTATATCTATACGCTCGAGAGATCTTACTTCATTGGGTACATTGACAGTTAGCAATGATAACGCGTCTGGTTCGACAGCTACTGAAGGATCTTCGAAATTAATTGATAATGATATTACCACTAAGTTTTTAACATCAAGCTATACTTCTAGCTTTTGGGCAATGCTTAAATTAAGTTCTTCTCAAAAAATTAATGCTTATACTTTAACCTCTGGTAATGATGCATCTGAAAGAGATCCAAAAACTTGGCAATTGGAAGCCTCAGACGATGGAACTAACTGGACTACTGTAGATTCAAGAACAAATTATGCATTTA
>QFOI01000391.1 GCA_003241175.1 Pseudopedobacter saltans | reverse complement strand
CTTTACGTGAAAAAACACAAGGGAAAATAACGGTTGACGGGCTGGATTTGGACAAGGAACCGCTCGAAATAAAAAAATGTATTGGTGTACAGTTACAGACTTCCGGCTATTATCCAGGCTTAAATCTTGTGCAACTAATCGAAATGTTTGCTGGACTTTACAATAAGAAAATAAATCCGATCGAACTTTTGTCTTCGGTCAACCTTGTTGACAAAGCCAAGAACAAATACAAAGAACTAAGCGGTGGTCAGAAACAGCGTTTTTCTATTGCGACAACGTTGATCAACCAACCTCGCATTATATTTTTGGACGAACCAACGACGGGTTTGGATCCACAAGCGCGACGTAATTTGTGGGAATTGATATTGGACATCCGAAAAAAAGGAACAACCATAATCATCACAACGCATTACATGGACGAGGCGGAAGTATTGTGTGATCGTGTCGCCATTGTCGATTCGGGTAAAATTATAAAAATGGCAACACCCGATCAATTGATTGACGAACTTTTGGAAACAGGTTTTATCAGAGAAAAAGAAGTCAAAAATGCCAATCTTGAAGATGTTTTTCTTCATTTGACTGGCAAAGCTTTACGTGAAAACTAAGTTTCATGGAAAAAATATCCATCCAATATCCTATAGGCAAATACGAACCCAAACCATTTTCCGAAAAGCAAAAAAAAGAATGGCTTTCTGACTTGTCTTGGTTACCCGCGGAATTGGAAAATGCCGTTTTGAATTTGGATGAAGGACAGATTCAAATGCCTTACCGAGATGGTGGTTGGACCATTAATCAACTGATTCACCATGTAGCTGACAGTCATATTAATGCCTACACTCGATTTAAGTTGGGATTGACAGAATCCAATCCTACAATCAGACCTTATGATCAGGATCAATGGGCTTTGCTCAATGATGTAAAAACATTACCTTTCAATACTTCGCTGACCTTGCTTTTTGCCTTACATAAAAGGTGGGTGGCGACTTTGGAAAATCTTTCGGCTGAAGATTGGTTGCGGACAGTGCAGCATCCAGAAAGTGAAGAACCTTGGACTTTGTGGTTTATGTTGGGGATGTATGTCTGGCATGGACATCATCATACGCAACATATTTTGAAATGGAGAGAAAGAAACAATTGGTAAAACTATAGTTTATGCAAGACGAAGAATTAAGATGGAAAATCTTGTCATCCGAATACTTATTTAGAGATACTTGGTTGACGGCAAGAAAAGACAAATGTGAACGTTCAGATGGTAAAATAATTGAACCTTACTACGTAATGGAGTATCCGGAATGGGTCAATGCCGTAGCCATTACAGAAGATAATAAAATATTGATGGTGAAACAATACCGTCACGCAGCCAACGAGATATCGATTGAAACGCCTGGTGGATGTGTAGATCCAACGGATGCCACTTTTGAAGATGGTATAAGAAGAGAACTGTTGGAAGAGACAGGTTATAGTTTTGAAACCGTTCACTCTTTAGGAAGAATTTCTCCCAATCCATCTACCAATAGTAATTGGATGCACATGTTCATTGCTCTTGGTGGACGGAAAATACAAGATCAAAATCTTGATCCAAACGAACAGATTGAAGTATTGGAACTTAGTTTGGAAGAATTGATGCAGCTTGTCGATGAAAAAAGAATCATACAGGCGATGCACGTTTCAACTATATTTTATGCATTGCGATATCTAAATAAAATCAACTATACACTTTAATACTTCTGCTTGAAAAAAATTGTTGTCATTGGACCTGAAAGCACAGGAAAAAGCTCATTATGCGAACAGCTAGCCAAACATTTCAATACTTATTGGTGTGAAGAGTATGCACGCCAATATCTTTTGGATAATGGAAAAAACTATAGTTTCGATGAGCTACTCACTATTGCCAAAGGACAACTACAACTAGAGGAAGAAACTACAAGAAAAGCACAGGCAGAAAACAAGGAATTTGTGTTCATCGATACGGATATGTATGTGATGAAAGTCTGGTCAGAATACGTATTCGAAAAATGCGACAATTTTATATTGGACGAAATTGTCCGTCGTCAATATGACTATTATTTTCTCGCCAATATAGATCTACCTTGGACTCCAGACGAATTGCGGGAATATCCTGACGAGAAACCACGTATTGAATTGTTTCACATGTACAAAGATATTTTGGAAAATCAATCCACGCCTTGGTCGCTGATATCTGGAACAGGAGAGGAGCGTTTTGAAATGGCGTTTAAGATTGTGGAATCAATATCTTAACAGCTGTAGTTTATCATCAGTCAATCCCTAAATCATCAGCAATTTTCTTTTCAGAGGTGACTTCTTCAATATCAAGTCCTCCTATATCTGCGATGACCTTATTGACAATCAATTCCATTTCGGGTCTTGTCCTACGATTTTTTTCAGTTGGACTTTTTTGTAAATATTTCCATGTAACAGCATGAAAATCTCCAACAGTTAATATTCGTCTAGCTTCTTCATTTGGGATTCTTATTTTAAAAGTATTTTCAACCCTCATCCATATATCGTAGCTATCTAATCCCATTTTCAGCCTCCTTTACATGTATAAAAACGGGCAACCAAAATTGGCTACCCGTTCATTTCTTGAAGTATTTTCTAATGTTTATGCAACAACACCAGCCATAACATCTGCCATTGTTTTACCAATGTTTGCAGGGCTGTCGACAACGTGTAAACCACATTCACGCATGATCTTCATTTTTGCAGCTGCTGTATCTTCCGCACCACCTACAATCGCACCAGCGTGTCCCATTCTTCTACCTGGAGGCGCAGTTTGTCCAGCGATGAAACCAACAACTGGTTTACCTGCTTTGTTGTTTTCTTTCAACCAACGAGCAGCATCAGCTTCCATGCTACCACCGATTTCACCAATTAATACTACACCTTCTGTTTCGGGGTCGTTGATCAACATAGCAACGGCTTCTTGAGTCGTCGTTCCGATCAATGGATCTCCACCAATACCGACAGCGGTACTGATACCCAAACCTGCTTTTACCAATTGGTCAGCGGCTTCGTAAGTCAATGTTCCAGATTTGGAAACAATACCAATTTTACCTTTTTTGAATACGTAACCAGGCATGATACCTACTTTGCATTCTTCAGATGTGATAACACCTGGACAGTTTGGTCCAATTAGCGTCGAGTTGGATTCTTTGATGTAGTGTTTTACACGGATCATATCCTGTACCGGAATACCTTCCGTAATACAGATTATCAAACGGATATTGGCACTAGCTGCTTCCAATATGGAATCAGCTGCAAATGCTGGTGGAACGAAGATGATACTTACGTCAGCACCTGTTGCTTCTACTGCGTCTTCAACTGTATTGAAAACAGGTCTGTCAAGATGAGACTGACCGCCTTTGCCTGGTGTAACACCACCTACTACCTGCGTTCCATATTCAATCATTTGTTTTGCATGAAAGGAACCTTCTGTACCTGTAAACCCTTGTACAATAATCTTTGAGTCTTTATTTACGAGTATAGACATGTAATCGTTTTTGGCAAATATATAATTTATTTGTTCTAAACCTAAAGAGTTGTGCAAACTTCTTTGTTTAATTTAAAGTTATCACTATGATAATTGCTTTT
>QFOI01000390.1 GCA_003241175.1 Pseudopedobacter saltans | reverse complement strand
TTGTCATTTTAGTCTTGATTTGGGGTATAATATATTTCAGAGGAGAGGCAAAACAAATTACTTCTTTATCCAGACAAAACTTACTGTTTTTAATCATATCTGGTATAGCAACTGGATTATCGTGGATTTTTTATTTCAAAGCTTTACAATTGGGAAACGTTTCGCAAGTAGCCCCTATTGACAAACTCAGTGTTGCACTCACTATTATTTTGGCAGCTATTTTCTTGCATGAACAACTCACCGTAAAAACACTTATTGGGGCGAGCTTGATCATTGCGGGCACTGTTGTATTGATTTTAAAATAAGAAAGCCACAACTTTATTAGTTGTGGCTTTAAGAATTTCAGTATTTTATATAAAAACTAAGCGTTACGGTTGATCGCATTTAGATCATGGAAAGATTCTACCAGACGCTTAGTAAAACTTTTCTCCGCTTCACGCAACCATACACGTGGATCGTAATGTTTTTTGTTAGGCGCTTCAGGACCGGAAGGATTTCCCAACTGACCTTGAAGATAAGCTTCATTCTTTTTGTAGAATTCCAAAATTCCATCCCAAAATGCCCATTGAGTATCTGTGTCAATATTCATTTTGATAACACCGTATTGCAAAGCTTGAGCAATTTTTGCTTTTTCGGAACCACTACCACCGTGGAATACGAAATACACTGGTTTTGTTCCAGCGGCCAATCCTAATTTATCTGCAATGAACTTTTGTGTATTATCCAAAATTTCTGGGTGCAAAGACACATTACCAGGACTGTAGACACCATGCACATTACCAAAAGCCGCAGCAATCGTAAAATTGTTACTTACCTTACTAAATGCTTCATAGGCTTCCCAGATCTCTTCAGGTTGGGAATACAACAAATGGTTTTCTACACCGGAATTATCAACACCATCTTCTTCACCACCTGTTACACCAAACTCCACTTCTAAAGTCATTCCCAAAGCAGAAGTGCGTTTCAGATAAGGTAAAGAACTTTCAATGATTTCATGCAATGGCTCTTCACTCAAATCCAACATATGTGAACTAAACAAAGGAACACCTTTTTCTTTTTTGAATTGTTCACCTGCGGTCAATAAACCGTCTACCCAAGGCAACCATTTGCGTGCGGCATGATCTGTATGCAAAATCACTGGTACACCATAATATTTAGCCACGTTGTGGATATGCAAACCCAAACTTACACCTCCTGCAATATTGGCTTGTAGGTTATCATTGGGCATTCCTTTACCCGCTATAAACTGAGCACCACCATTGCTTGCCTGTATAATGATAGGAGATTTTACTTCTGCAGCAGCTTCTAAAGCAGCGTTGGCCGTATTGGTTCCAATAACATTCACGGCAGGCAATGCGAAGTTGTTTTCCTTTGCATCATTGTACAAAGCAATCAGTTCTTCACCATACAAAACACCTGAGCTATATTTAGCCATATGTATTCATTTTTTTAAAATGGAAAAAAATTACTGCGCCAAGATAAAGAAATACTTTCGTTTGGGAAACGATTGCGAGCGTATTTTTTGTAAGAAAAATACTAACAAATATTAGCTAATGAAGCATTCAATTAAACACAAGGATTTTAATTGAAAGAAAAATTGCCACTTTGTTATTCTTTTCCTTTACCGAAAGTATTTGCCTTATTTAGTTGTCACAATATCTTATTGAAAAAATAAAGCAATAAAAAAATTGTTGTTGCTTCATTGGCTTAAAAAAAAGTAAAACTTCATGACAAGATGATCTCGATCAAAAAATAACAAAAAATAGACATTTGTTTTTTTAATTTATTTTTTTTTATTTATCATGCAAAAAATTAACAATGAAACCCTACTGCTTTCTGCTTTGTCTTTTTTGTTTTGTTTATCCATTTGACGTTTCTGCACAATACAAACTTGCAGGAAACATGTTTTTCAAAAAACTTTCGAATGGATTAGATGTTTTAGCTATAGAAGATAATACTGTACCATTAGCAACCATTATGGTTACTATAAAAAATGGAGCTTATACGGAACCACCAAGATTTAATGGCTTGAGCCACTTGTATGAACACATGTTTTTTAAATCGAATAAAGACTATCCAACTCTTGATGAATTTCAATACCAAGAATCAAAACTTGGCATAAACTCAAATGCAACAACAAGTTATGAAAAAGTAAATTACTTTTTTACTTTACCAAAAAAGAATCTAAAGCCAGGTCTTAATTTTATGAATTCTGCATTACGTTTTCCAAAATTTGACAAAAACGAGATGGAGCGAGAAAAAATCGTTGTAAATGCTGAATTTCAGCGTAAAGAATCTAATCCTTATTACGCACTCGCAGATGCTATGAATCGGCATATGTGGGGGGATTTATACAGTAGAAGGAATACTATTGGCAATCATAACGTTATACTCTCTGCTACTCCAGATTTGATGGATTCTATTAAAAATAAGTACTACTATCCCAATAATTCATTACTTACTATAGCTGGAGACATTGACCACAACGAAGTTTTTAACCTAGTAGAGAAAATCTTTGGCAGTTGGGCACATTCTCCATTTGATCCATTTGAGTTGTGGCCAATACCCACTTTTGAACCATTAGAAAAAAATGATTATTTCATTGTCGAATCTCAGATCGCTAAAGTTCCAATCATTGAGTTTTGTTGGCAAGGACCAGAAATGCATGACGATATCACTTCTACCTATGCAGCTGATGTTTTTTCATACGCAGTAGAACAAAACTCTTCAAAACTGAATAAAGCGCTTGTGCAATCTGGCTTAGCGCTTGATGTTTCCGTGAGCTACCTTACCTTAAATCATAAAGGACCTATCACAATTTTGATAGTACCGAATGCCAATAAGCTAAAGGAATGTATTGAAGAAGCAAAGAGACAAATTTCGTTATTTAAATCAGATGATTATTTGACTGACGATCAAATAGAAAATGCCAAAAGAGCTCTTGATGTCAATAAAATAATACAAAGAGAAAGTGCTCTCAATTACTCAGAAGAACTCTCTTTTTGGTGGGCATCCACTTCGCTTGACTATTTTTCGACTTATCTAGAGAATGTAAACAAAATATCTCGCCAGGACATACAAAACTATATTCAGAGGTATATTATTGGAAAACCGTATTGTGCTGGTTTAATAATAAACCCTTCACAAAAAAGTCTTTTACAACCAGAAACATTTTTTCAAGCCAATTAATCTTTATAAGATGAAGAAAATAGCATTGGGCATTTTTGCTCTAATTTGTTTTATTAAACCATGGGCTCAGAATTCTTCAACTACTTCATTTGATGTAGATGGGATTAAAGTTATATTCAAACCGACTATTAAGGAAACAGTAAGTGTCCGTGTCTATTTCAAGGGCGGCGTTACCAATTATCCAGAGAATCAAGCAGGTATAGAAACACTTGCGCTTTCTGCTTTAACCGAATGTGGAACAAAAAAATATACAGCAGATGCATTTAAAGATACAAGCGACAAATACCTTATAAAGATTGGGGGTACCTCTTCTTATGACTATGGTTTTGTGTCAATGCTGTCCATTTCAAAATTTTTCGATAAAGGATGGGATTTATTGACTGAGGCGATCATGAATCCTTCCTTTAACGAATCTGAGTTAAATCAGTTGAAG
>QFOI01000029.1 GCA_003241175.1 Pseudopedobacter saltans | reverse complement strand
TTCTATTCAGTACGATTAAGACCAAAACCTCGCGGCGGCTCGTAAATTGGTTTAACTATTTCAATTCTATTCAGTACGATTAAGACACGCGTTTGCGTAAAGGGCGTCGCCGACGTAGACCTATTTCAATTCTATTCAGTACGATTAAGACAAATTTAAATAAAATTTAATTGAAATTTTCTAAAATTTCAATTCTATTCAGTACGATTAAGACTCGCCCACCCCACCTGGGCGACTAAATCCACTTTAATTTCAATTCTATTCAGTACGATTAAGACTTCCTGGACATGGGTTTGGGCAAAACCGTATCGACATATTTCAATTCTATTCAGTACGATTAAGACTAAATCGACGATTAAAGGAATCGCCCCCACGCCGTATTTCAATTCTATTCAGTACGATTAAGACCAAAACTATAAACCCGTTTTATTTACCGGACGACCAATTTCAATTCTATTCAGTACGATTAAGACCCCTCGAAACTAAACGTGTAACGTGCTTTCGCATTATTTCAATTCTATTCAGTACGATTAAGACATACCACCCGGCGAACTCCTCGACCGGTAAGGCCAATTTCAATTCTATTCAGTACGATTAAGACCTGGGGTCCTTAAATTTCGTGGAAAAATATACAATATTTCAATTCTATTCAGTACGATTAAGACGGCGCAAAGGGCACATTTAGTTTATGTTTGTTAATATTTCAATTCTATTCAGTACGATTAAGACGAGTTCAAAGCGTTTGAATGTAACGGCTCGGCGCTATTTCAATTCTATTCAGTACCCCGTATTTGATAGAAATTAATCTGGATTTAAACGGTTTATTCATTGGAATAACTTCCGCCATCAATAGTGCTTTGTCTGCGATGGCTTGATCATAACAAGCCGCAATTTTATTGCGCCAATTATAAAGGATACTTTCTGCAAATCGAGCATCGCTTGGTTCTAAGAAATCATAATTTCCTTTTTCGTTGGGTAAGCCCACAACGATGGGCGATAAAGGTTTTAATTGAACAGAAACCAACTCATTTTCTTTATATGTCTTTAATGGGTCAGACAAACTTTCCACTGAAGTCACCTTAAAAGCTACTTTGGATATATTGTCGGCAATCTCTATTTGCTCCGATTGAAATAATCCTTTTACAAAGTTTTCCGCAGCTTGTGGCAAATGGAATGCAATTTGAAAATTAGCTTCATTTGAAATGAGTTTCATTCTTCCTCCATCAATCTTAAATGGTGTATTTAATTGTGAGAAACTAAAAAATTTGAATTTCTTGCCGTAGCCTTCCTCATGTAGAAACCTTGCATATTTCACATCGCCTTTGGCTATTATCTTGTAGATCGCCGCAGAAAGTGGGTAGGGATAGTTGAGGGATATTTCAGGTTTTGGACGAGACGTTTGCAGTTGTATTAAAAAGCGCATATTAGGGTTTCTAAATTAGAATGCTAATTTAGGTGAAAAACCCAATGCGAAACTTAATTTTTCTGCGGAAAAATGAAATAATCCATTACTTTTTATAATAGATATAATTTCTAAGGCCATTTCTTTTTCTTTGTATAATCTTATCCTTAAAAGCATTATCTAATGCTTGGCTAATGATCGAGCTAGATGCTGACTTTTGATATTCTTTTTGAATATAGTCTTGTATTTCTTTTGTTTTTCTAGGCAGTTCGAAAAAGTCTTTATTATTTACTAATTCCTCTATTATCATTTTTATTGTAACCCTTCTATTCAATACGTTAGATAGCGCTTCTTTATTATACTTCTTGACATTTTTTAGAAACGTTTGTTTCAGATTGGCTGCTGTTGGCAAATCTCCAGAATAGTTAAACAATTCTTTTAATTCTATTCCTGTAAGAAAAGATATTATTGATATAGTATTACTGTTGAAACCTTCGCCATTTTCAACATTGCTAATTGTATTTTCCGTAAGCCCAGTTAATATAGCAAATTCATTTGGAGTATAGTCCAATAATTCTCGAATCATTTTAATTCGAGCCCCAGATTTCTTTTTTTGCTCAAGGATATACTTATTCACTTAACAAAGTGAAATATTAATATAATCTTTAATTTTTAAATTATTTTATATTTTAAAGATAATTAATACTATCTTTGATAATTGTAATCTTAAAATATTAAGATTAGCATATTTTTGCGATACCATCATATTAAAAATTAGATGCATTCGCTTTGAGTCTTGTCTAGAAACCTCGGAAACTTCAGTGCCACAGGACAATAAGTAGAATGCCCACGTTAAGGCGTGGGCTTACTTGTTGTGGCAAGGTCTCCGAGGACCTCTAGGCAGCAGTGTAAGTTCACGCTGTTTTTTTGAATAACTTACCAAGACTCATTATTTCAGCACTGGTCAAACTGAAAAAAATGAGGATATTAACTACAATCACAGTTGCGCAATTGCAGGTTCCAAGAAAGGAAACGCAGTCAATGGTTTGGCATACCGCCAAGGCCAACTATATCTATTCTACCAAGCTCCGCAACCCAGAATAGTAATAGCCCATTACATATCTATTATAGACTCATACTATTAAGTCTGTAATCATATAGAGGCACTAAACACATTTTCTTTATTGCATTCCTCAACGAGGATAACTGCTCATCATTACACAATTCCAAAATGTTTTTCCTAGCGTGAAATAACGCATTTTGTTGGTTCGCATATAGCAAAACTTTGTTTAACTAACTAATTGATTTTCAAATGAAAATAAAAACGATCATCATCGTTATGGGGATGCTTTTGCCTGTGCTTTCCATTCGGGCGCAGGACATGAGGCCACTTTCCATTGGCGATACGGTTCCCGATCTCGTACTGCACAATGTCATCAACTATAAAGATTCTGTTATCAGGTTGTCGGATTTTAAGGACAAGCTGGTAATACTGGACTTCTGGGCGACCTGGTGCGGTAACTGCGTTGCGGCTTTCCCCAAGATGGAAGACCTGCAAAGGCAATTTGGTGATAGCATACAGATAATTGCAGTGGGGTATGAACCAAGGAAAAAGATCGCAGACTTTCTGCAAAAGCGCAAACACTCAGCATATGCACATCTACCATTTGTTACACTGGATACGACCCTGATCAAACTTTTCCCCCATCGCCTTCTTCCCCATGAGATATGGATTGACTGTCGCCGCCGTTTCCTCCTGCCCTCCGACGACTATGCGGTCACTTCCACAAATATAAAACGAGCATTATGTGGACAAAAGCCTATTGCCAAACCCAAAATAGACATACTACGCTATGACAAAAGCGTCTCCTTTTTCGATGCAACGGCAGGACAAAAAGCTATCCCAGTCATGTACAGGTCGTTGATCAGCCACAGCATAGATGGCCTTTCCAGCAAGTCCGGTTTCCATACCGACACGGCGGCACACACCAAGCGCCTGTTTTTCCTAAACTATCCCATCATGGAGATGCTAAAGGCCGCATGCGGCGTTCCTTTTGACAACCGTGTTGTCAATCGCATGAAGGAAAACACTCTATCTGAGGCTTCAATATCACAGACTATGCCGACAGATACCTACTGTTACGAGCTTACACTCGGGGACAGTGTCGAAACTCCAGCCTTTTACAATTACGTGCGAACAGACCTCGGCCGGTTGTTCAATATAAACATTGCCGTGGACTCTGTCGTTAGCAAAGCCTATATACTAACGACAAACTCACGGTACAAAGCACACAGCATATGCGATACACCTAAGGCAGAGTTACTGGAAAGTCCCGAAGAGGGGAAAGTCTATCGTTATACCAACTACCCACTAAGCGATATCTCGGATTGGATCAACTCCAGAATGCCTATACCGCTTATAAACAAAATACCCAGGAACCGACGTATCACAATGAAACTACATAACGACAACATAGGCAACTTAACCCTTCTGCGCAACGAACTTTCTACACAGGGACTGGACTTGACTCCGGCAAAAACAAAGATCAGGGTACTTGTAGTGTCGGCAATCCATCCCTGATACAGGAAAACGCGACTATCTAAATTCAGTTACCAACAAAAAAAAACGGATGAAAAAAAATAAACGCCCTTGTGGGATTTTCCTTTTGGCAGCGTTAGTGGCAATCAGCAGCAGGGCACAGCAAAAAAAGGAAGGGAGGGTCCTTTCCAGCGTTGACAGTCTCCCTATTCCCGAAGTCGTCATACATCAAGGGGCAACACGGCTAACCAGCGATGCCAAAGGGCACTTTTCCCTGCCGGCCACCACTAATCCAACAGACAGCATCCTCCTATACAAAGATGGTTATCTTCCCACGTCTTTCCAAATGGGTGAGAACACAGCACATACAGAAACAGTGTTCATGCGCCCTGTCCTTAAGGTTTTGCAGGAGGTTACCATCAATACCGGTTACCAGACCCTTGCCAAGGAACGGGCAACGGGCAGCTTCGAAAAAATTGACAACCAACGTCTTAACCAACAAGTCACGACGGACATCATTGGCCGGCTGGAAGGAACGAGCAGTGTCCTCTTCGACAAGAACAGCCAGAGGCCTGCCATGACGATCCGAGGATTCAGCTCGCTGACGAAAAGCATCATGTCTCCGCTTATAATCGTGGACAATTTTCCATATGAAGGAGACATTGGCAATATTAACCCCAACGACGTGGAAAGTGTCACAATACTGAAAGATGCCGCAGCGGCATCCATTTGGGGCACTAGAGCCGGTAACGGCGTCATTGTCATTACCACCAAAAAAGGGACGTACCAAAGCCGAAACAGGTGGGAACTAAACACGAATGTATCCGTGGTGTCCAAGCCCAACCTTTTCTCGATCCACCAGATGTCCCCATCCGATTTTGTAGACATGGAAAAATTCCTATTTGACAAGGGCTATTATTCCAGTAAGGAAAGCAGTAGGTCCAAACCTGCATTATCCCCCGTGGTTGAGACCCTGATCGAACAGCGGAACGGTAAAATAAGCGACGAAACGGCATCGGAACGAATCATGCACTACAAAACAGTCGACTTGCGTAGCGACATGGAAAGGCTCATGTACCAAAAAGGCATAAAACAACAGTATGCACTCAGTGCCCGGGGCGGGAATAGCAACCTTAAATACTACTTTTCAGGCGGGCTGGACAAAAACACGGACAATCTGGATGCGTCCTACCGGCGCGTAAGCCTAAAATCCGAAAATACCTATAGGCCGGTACGGCAACTGGAAATTTCGGTAGGCCTACAATACATATCAGTACAGACAAAAACGGGTAAGCCTGCCTGGACCACCCTTGCCAACGGTTCTTCAAGCTACCCGTACCTACTACTTGCAGACTCCGCCGAACAGGCACTTCCCTTTGGAAAGGACTACCGAAGTATGTATACCGACACGGCCGGCGGCGGCCGCCTACTCGACTGGAACTACTATCCCCTCGAGGATTATCTACACGACTATTCCAAGGTCAACAGGCAGGATCTCCTTTTGCAGTTAGGGGCAAAGGTCCAAATAGCGTCTTTTCTGTCTTTGGACATGCAATACCAGTACGAAAGGCAGAACAACGATTCCAAGGATGTACATGACATGAAGAGTTATTACGCCCGCGACTGGATCAACCGCTTTTCACAGGTTAACCAAAACACGGGTACCGTTACCTATCCCGTACCTCTGGGGGAGATACGTTTCATCGGCAACGAACAGACTGTGGCGCACGATGGAAGAGCCCAGGTAAACCTTGGTAAGACATGGGGTGTTTCGGGTCTGAATGCAATAGCGGGAGGCGAAATCCGGCAGACATACACGTCCGGCAGCTATTACAACATCTATGGCTACAATGACGACGTGCTTACGGTGGCCAATGTCAACTACGCGACCCCGTACCCCAACTACGTCACAGGTAGTAACGGAACCATACCTTCGGGCTTACAACTTGTCGACAAGACAAACAGGTACCTGTCTCTGTACGGCAATGCTGCATACACGCTAAGGGACAGATATACCTTGAGTGCCAGCGCAAGGAGAGACGCGTCCAATCTTTTCGGAGTCTCCACCAATGACAGGTGGACACCGTTATGGTCACTGGGTGGAAGCTGGAACATAAGCAGGGAAATGTTTTTCCATGTGCCAGGGATCTCACTGCTACGCCTTCGTGCGACTTATGGTCTTAGCGGCAATGTCGACCAAACGAAATCGGCAGTCACGACGATAAAATACTACAGTACCAACGCCACGTATACCAACCTTCCCAGGGCATACATTAACCAGAACGGCAATCCCGCCCTCAAATGGGAGCAGGTAAGGACATTCAACGTGGGTATGGACTTTTCCGGCGTGGACAACCGGATAAGCGGAAATGTGGACTGGTACAGCAAAAAAGGAACAGATCTTTTGGGCAACGCCCCCCTGGACTACACAACGGGAATCGTTTCCGTATCGAAAAATGTCGCAGCCATGGAAGGAAACGGAATCGATATCACGCTCAACACCAAAATTCTGAAAGGCGCACTGCAATGGGACAATGTTTTGCTGTTCAACTATTACAAAAGCCGTGTTGTCAAATTCAACCTTACCACAGACTACGGGTCGGCTTTTGTAAACGGAGCATACACTATAACCGGTGTGGAAGGCAAACCCGTCTACGCCGTCCTGTCTTATGACTGGGCAGGGCTCGACAAAAACGGTGACCCCCAGGGTCGTCTGTATGGAGACCTGTCGACAAACTATGCCTCGATCGTGGGGACTGGGACTGCCTACACGGATTTGGTCTACGGGGGAAGTGCCACCCCGACAACTTACGGTTCCATGATCAACACCCTTACATGGAAGGGCTGGTCTTTCGCTTTCAACGTAGGTTATAAACTCGGTTATTATTTCCGTCGGCCCACCATCAGCTATTCCGCACTGTTCTCGTCCTATGCCTATGTAGACAACGGGGACTATGCCAGACGCTGGCAGCATCCGGGAGACGAGTCAAAAACGAATGTGCCTTCAATAGTCTATCCGGCCAACGGCAACAGGGATAACTTTTATGTCAACAGTTCCGTACTCGTAGAAAGAGCTGACCACATAAGACTCCAGTATGTGCAGTTGCAATACAGATTTGGAAACAATACCGCACATTCAGGGTTGTCGGGAATGGAAGTCTACGGGAACGCCTCCAACCTCGGTATACTATGGCGGGCAAACAGGCACCAACTCGACCCTGAATACCCCAATACCCTCTCTCCTCCACCAACGTTTTCCCTTGGACTAAGAATTTATTTCAACAAATAAAACAACATGAAATACCCAATCAAAAAAACATGCATACCGATCTTGGCTTTTGTTTTGACCGGATGCCAAAAATATCTAGACGAAAAGTCGGACAAAAGCCTGTCCGTGGGAGCTTCCGTAAAGGACGTACAGGCGCTGCTGGATTACAATGCGTTGTTTAACGGCAACTGTGCGGAAGGGGAGGCTTCTTCCGACAACTACTTCTTGACGGACCAAAAATGGAGCGGTCTCTACGAGGAGGACGACAGGAGCCTCTACATATGGGGGAACGACCTGTTTACAAACACCAACAATTCCAACGGATGGTCCATTTCTTACCAACAGGTTTACTATGCCAACGTGGCGATCGAAAAACTCAACACGATAGACCGCAGTGACAACGCCGATGGCTGGAACAATGCCATGGGACAGGCGCTGTTTTCCCGTGGCAAGGCTTTGTTCACGGTGGCATGCACATGGGCAAAGGTCTTTGATTCCTCCACTGCCGACAATACGCCTGGAATTCCTCTTCGGGTAAACAGCGATTTCAATACCGTGTCACAAAGGAGTAGTCTGGAAATGACGCTCAAACAAATCCTGTCGGATCTTTCGAATTCTGTCTTTTATCTACCAAAATCCCCGATACACGTGATGCGGCCATCAAGGGAAGCGGCCTATGCCATGCTGGCACGGATATACCTGTACATGGGAGACTATGCCAAAGCCAATGGATACGCAGATTCCACGTTGGCGTTCCATAGGGAACTTCTTGATTTCAATGTGCTGGATCCAAACAAAAACTATCCCATTGCACAGTTCAACAAGGAGGTTATCTATAGTGAAACGGGGTACTTAACACCGATAGATGAAAGTTTTGCTGCAATTGACACCTCCTTTTATGGCCAGTTTAGTGCCCATGACCTCAGAAAAGACATTTTCTTCCGGGCATACTCGGAAATGGACAAAAGAATAGTTTTTAAAGGTAGTTACGATGGTTCAGCTAACAAGTTCTGTGGGCTGGCAATCGACGAGGTTTACCTGATAAAGGCGGAATGCCAGTTGAAAATGGGAAATGCCATGAATGCCTTATTATTTTTAAACGAATTGTCAAGTAAAAGGTATGGTGCTGGCTTCCTTCCGTACCGTAGTAACGACAAAGACGAGATTTCCGGTTTTATCCAGCAGGAACGCCGAAAAGAGCTTGTCATGCGAAACTTAAGATGGTATGACTTGAAACGACTGAATCGCGAAGGATACAACATATGGTTAAGGAGAAAGCTAAACGGTAAGGAATATGTATTGCCTCCCAATTCCCCAAGGTATGCATTGCCTATTCCGGCTTATGTATTAAAGCAATCGGGCATGGAACAAAACGGGTATTGAAAAAACAGGGAGCCAAAGAAAGCTTCGGCTCCCTGTTCGCTTTCGAACAAGATCCCATACTATGGGTTGACCCTTGTCTCCCTGTCGTAGTTGGCGCCGTTGGAGGCTGAAGGCGTTCCATAACTCAACGCAGGTTCACCGGAGACGCTGGCGCTTTCCACATCTCGGATAACGCAGGTATTGCTCCCTGACGCTCCACAGTCGAATGAAGAAGTCTCCTCTTCGTAGGACGAGGGTAGGGACGGATCCTGGTTGGCCTTTAGGTGCCATGTCTTAATATCTAACCTGCTTTGTTTTGCCGCTTTCGTAAAAGCAAAACTTGATAAAACGACGAGTGTCGCCATAAGGATGGTTGTTATCCTTTTCATAAGCCATTGTTGCTTTTGCATCTATCCAAAAGCAAAGTTTTAATAGTGTGGGTAAAATGTAAATCCGTTTGCCTACTTGTCAGGGAGTTCGGCGTACCGGTTGCCGATCAAACAACCAGTGTTCCCATGCACCGCGCGATGATCATATTTTTGAACTATTTCTTTTCGTCAGTAAAAAACCAAGAAGTGAAAACATCAACAATGCCAGGTTGAACCTGACGTGTTGGAGGACAGTCATCCTTTCAATAAACTCGTTGCATCCACACGCCACTTTTATGTTCTTGATCCATATCCAGAGCATATAGCCTGAAAAGACCGTGAACAGAACCACTGCACCTGCAAAACCCCATCGTCCTGTACGTTTGCCCAACAAGAGCAGCGATACCGTCAGTTCCGTAATCGGTACCGCCCAGGCAAAAAACGAATGGTGTAAAGCCAATACCTTCCATGGTGACATTTTTAGTTTGGCACTAAAGAGGGAAAAATGCCACAGCTTGTCCAGTGCCGTCATACCCAGTACCAGGACTACCACTATACATATTGTACAGACAGTGAAACGCTTTGCTTTACTTGTCGGCATCATGGTATACGTTTATGGTTGTGTAGATATAGCCCAATCCTTCTTTAGGCGAACTGCACCATCCCTGCCCTTCTTAGTCTCCTCTCCGTATATTCCTTGATATGTTTCCTGCTTACCAAAACCCATTTCGGCATATGTGTCAAGTGAAAGCCTTCACAGTGTTCACACCGGTAGATACGGCATCTGTGGGGACGGCCACCACGGTGCTTATATCTTCTCCCTTCCACTTTTCTTTTCAACACATTGTAATAGTGTTTGTTTTTTGCCTCGTCTGCCGTCATGTGGTTTTCATATACTGTTTTTCCCGTGGCTTCACATATGATTCTCATATTCTAAAATTTAGCGTGTTGGAAAATTATAGTTGTAGACCTTTATAGTTGTGTTTCTAGTTTCCTTCTTTGCTGATACAAAGTTAGTTTGGCCATTTCATATTTTATGACAGCAAAACGGTACTTTTTAGGAAACAAAACGGTACTAATTAATTATTGTTTGGGGTCGTTTTCCCTGTGTCGATAGTGTTCAGCAGTACAATGCATGACCTGACGAAAAGCCTTGTCAAATCCCTGTCTGCTCCCGTAGCCTACCGCTGCTGCAATCTGTTGTATTTTTTTATCCGGTAGTTGAAGGAGCATGTCTGCGGCCTTGCGAACACGAACCTGTTTTATGTAGTTGGCAAGGGTATGCCCACTATAGGCCTTGAAACTTTTACGGAGACCTTCCGGTGTCAACGAAAGCATGGCGGCAAGACTTTGCAGGGACAGGTCGTCACTTAGATGGTTTTCGATAAACTCCCTAAGCTCCAGTATCCTTTGCCTGACGGACATTGCCCTCCAGTTGGTCTCAAACGAAGCGATTATCGACAAAAAGATCCGGTAAATACGGTATAGGCACTGTTCAAAGAAAATGTCCTGTTCCGAAACATTGCGGAAACTACGCAACTGCATCTCTTCCGTGACGGTTTTCAACAGGTTGCCGCCCTGGAATATTTTTCTTCCGTGAAGGATGTCGGGATCCAATAAAGCAGGTTGGTACTTTTGCAGATAGGCCAGTCTTTCAGACGAAAGGAAGCAATAGAGTATGCGGTAAACGCCCGGTTGCGAAAAGTGGATGCAATAATGGGTGTTCCTTGTATTAACCTGGTTCAGGTACAGAGAGCCTTCCGTTTTGGTAAACAGGACTCCGTTTTTCCCGTTCAGTAACGCATGGTTGCCTTTTTGGGCGTAAACCAGATAGGTTGCCGGTATAAAGGAGGTAGAAAGTAAAAGTGTTACCGGTTGGTCGACACGGAAGGTAGTAAAGACAAGGAAAGTGGAATGGTGGAGGTCATGCCAGTTTTGCTTCACGATCGTAGCATCATCAAATTGAATGCAAACCGTATCCAGCATGGGGACACAGTAGTGTCTTAACGCTTTGGGCAACGGAATGCCTGTTCCGTCCAAGGATGCTATGGTATGAAACTGTACCATCAATGTAGTGGTATGGATAGTATTTATATAGTATAAAGTTTTTGATATTTACCTGTGTCCCAAAACATAAACTTGCTTGCCTCAACTATTATGATTGAAAAATCGCATCCGGATTGTCAATAGTCTAAATAATCCATTCAATGCTTACTTAGATGATCGTTTGCCTATCGACGCTCAAAACTAAAAGGCTCTTTTTCTCTTTTGCTATGGTTTTTTTGCCGAGAAATGTTTTAGGTCTATATACAAGCCACAATACCTAGTTTTTAGAACGCTACAGATTTTAAAAGCAAAATTAAAAGTGAACGTTGGTGTCGTTGCTATTGCAAACACGTAATCTTTTGCGTGGAACCACGTTAAATGTTGCGTAGAATTACGGTGGCAAATTTCCCCCAAATTGACTATATGACACCAGATTGAAGGCAGTAGGGCCACCGTTTTTGCAGATTGAAAGACTGCCGGTCGACTCCAACCATTTTAATTCCATTGCCGTTTCTGTCAATATTGAACTTCTGCCCCTTCCATTTTTCTTTTTTTAGCTGCACAAACCTAAGCCTGTGGCATTGTGCCCTAGAACGGCTTTCGACGGCATATCCTCACTCGTTCCTCGCTCCGGTATTCCACGTTCCGTTCCCGGGCGAGGCACACAGTCTTGTGGGGTTGTTACACAAAAACCGAATATCATGGAAACAAGCAATCCGACAAACAACCTTTCTGGTAATGTAACGACAACAACAAATGACTGGACGCTGGTACAGGAAGTAAGTATCTCCTACAAAAACACCATTCCCTCCTCTCAGAGACCACTGGTATGCGGTTCACTGCAAGTGGCAGATCTTTTGCGCCATCTTTGGAACAGCGACGAAATGGAAGTCCGGGAATCCTTCAAACTATTGCTGCTCAACAATGCCAACCGTGTCCTGGGGATCTACCATGCTTCCGAAGGCGGTACCACCGGAACAATCGTCGATGTCAGGTTACTTCTGACCGTGGCATTGAAAGCTAATGCCTGCAAGTTCATTGTTGCGGTACATAATCATCCATCTGCGAACCTGAAACCCAGCAGTGCAGATATCCGTTTGACCACCAAACTAAAAGATGCAGCGGCCTTATTGGATATCACTCTTCTTGATCACATCATTTTATCTACGGAATCTTACTATTCATTTGCTGACGAAGGACTTTTATAGTCCTTTGTTTTCAATTTTACTTTGAGATTCCTTGGCAACATTTTTAGAAAATATCAATAAATACTTGTCATCATAGATGAAATCATTGTTTTTTTTCATGGTTAGATACATCACAAGTAATAATTTCTTAGTCAAATTCCTCAATTTTTTTTAACTTTATAGTGTCATAGTTGAATAAAAGGTAGCAATTCGGTTAGCATTTAAAAACTATATTCCGTTTTTTATTGATTTTCAGGTTAATACATGTGCGGTTCGAATCCCTTCCTCACCGCTAAAAGCGCATAGACCAAAAATCTATGCGCTTTTTTGGTTAGGAAGGCTGACCTTGTATAGATTGCATTTGATTGTTTTAACAAAAAGTTAATGTAGTTTTATTTTATGGATTTACTTTGACCTAAGCATCATTTGTAAAACCAATATAAACGATATGAAAAAAACATCTTTACAGATCAATATAGAAAATCCTTGTCATGAAGACTGGCATCAAATGACCAATATAGAGCAAGGGAGATATTGCTCGTATTGCTGTAAATCCGTTATAGATTTTTCTAATATGTCGGATAGAGAAATTATTCGGTTGTTGGAAAAAAATGCAGGTCAACTTTGTGGAAGATTCACAACAGATCAGGTCAATCGTCCATTGGTACATTCTACTTCATCACGCAAACACCATTCAATTATTTTGGCCGGGTTGTTGTTATTAGGAATCGCCGATTTCTCATTTGCAAAACCGCCTTTAAAAGAAAATACAGAATTGGCCATACATGCTACCCAGAATCTTCAAGAAGAAGTTTTTGACGATTTTCTACCAAAGGACAGTACCCAAAACACCATTGAAGGAAGGGTTACTCGCGAGGGCAAAGGATTGGAGAATGTAACTGTACAAATCAAAAATACCAAAATATCTACTTTCACGAACAAAGACGGGTATTATAAGATTGAAATCCCTAATAAATCCCTATCATCCAATATGATGCTAGTCTTTAGAGGTATTGGTTGTAGAAGCGAAGAAATTATTATCCAAAAAAATCAACTCCCTTTAAAAAAGAATATTGAAATGAGTATTCAACAAATGATCATGGGAAAAATAATTGCACAACCTATTCCAAAAAAAACTAAATGATTTTTCGGATTTTACCTTCCGCCAATGTTACAATAACCATTAACAAGAGCAATGAAGCTTTTTTTGAAGCCATGCATGCGATTTTTGAAAAAAGTACTTGGAACAAAACTCATCTGGTCTGTTCCGTAAACTATTTCATTATCAATAGAAATATAAACAGAAATGCCAATACCTCTATTGGTACAGAAGGGTTGATTTTGGATAACAAAGATGTAAAATATGTGGACTTAAAGATTCGTTCCACAGGTAATTATGTTGTTCTTTTCTCCTTGTTTTGGTATATTGCTAATCTGGCAATTTTTATTTTGTTTGTTGTTCTGTGCTTTACTAAACATACGTCTATCTTCTATATACTGCTTCCAATAGTTTTTGCTGGATTGGGTTGGTATTTTACCACTGGATCCATTAAAGTGGAAATAGAGAATCTTGTTGATGATATTAGAAAAGCAGCTAAGTAACATCTACTTTAAAGTCACTTTATTCAAAATAGGATCTTTGCTGGCATTGACTTGATAGGTTTGTAGACTATCGTCGTCATTAATCTCAACTATACGATAGCCTTTATAGTTGGTGCCCCAATCTCCGCCGTAATGTCCATCAAAAAAGTGTGGTAATTTCGTAGTATAAAAGACACTGTCCAATGTGTGGTCGTGACCGTGGAAAACTGCTTTTACATTAGGATATTTATGCAAAAGAGCAATGGTGTCTGGAGCGTCTACAAAGAAATTTTCCGGAACCCACATATGCGGCGGGATATGTAAAATCACCAATACAATTGGGAGATTAGTCATTTTATCAAGTTCTCGTTTGAGGAATTTGTTGTCGGGTGCGATGTATTTACCTTTTGTGTCTGCTGTGTTTGCCAATACAAAACCAATATTTTTTTGAGTAAAACTATAGTTGTCCTCGTATCCAAAAACGGATTTCCAAAGTGCGGCATCAGCATGATCGTGATTACCGGGAATCGTATAGTAAGGAACAGGAAATCGGTCGAAATATTTTGTTTTGACTTCTGGCAACAAATTGGGTCTATCGTGTACCAGATCACCGTTGATGATGATGAAATCCAGTGCTTGTTGCCTATGTTCTTGCGTTAACCATTTGACGAGATTCTCATGGTTTTCAGCAAATGGTGTATTAGGTTGAGCATAATGGCCATCGGATGCAATGGCAAACCTAAGTTTTGCTTTGTTGTTTTTTACGTTTTTTATATTGGTGTTTTCGGCTGCTAGACTTGCAATTGGTAAAGACGCAACGGCTCCCAATATAGTTCCGGTAAATGTTTGCTTGATAAATTTTCTCCTGGATTTCATATCAACAAAATCGCAACAATCGTTGTATCCAACAAATATGGGCAATTAAATTTCTATGAATTTTTTATAAATAAAGATAAAAGTCTTTCAGTAGTTCTGCAAAACTATTCGCATATTGGTTGTCTTTATTTCTAATAGTAATCTCGGATTCTTTTGTTTCATTTTTTGTATTGGAAAATATCAATATCGATCTAAAAAAATCATGTTGTATAGTTTGTTTGACCAATACTTTGTCGAATAGGAAAAAGGAATGTTCGAGTGCGATTTTTTCTGCTTCTTTTGTACGATGAAAAGGTAATAACAATGCGAGTTTTCCTTCATTTTCCAAATACTTTTCGGAAAAAGAAAATATTTCCTTCAAAGATAGTTGAGTTGAATGCATGGCCATATTGCGCGCTGCTTTAATGCTTTTCAAATCGTTGTCGAAAAATGGTGGATTGGAAAATATCAATTCGAATTTTGTATCTGGTTCAAATGCTTGCAACGCAACATTTTGGACGGTTATTGTATCCTTCCATTCAGATTTTTCAATATTGTCTTTGGCCTGCAAGTACGCATTTTCCTCTATTTCGATAGCGGTTATATGAGAGGAAACATTATTCTGCACATACATAAGATCGAGCAATCCCGTCCCAGCACCAATATCCAAAACCCTTTTGGCTGGTATATTTTTGGAAAGGTAAGCGCCGAACAAACAAGCATCTGTACAGACTTTCATGGCCGTCTTGTCTTGATGAATCGTAAATTGTTTGAATTGAAAATAGCTGTTACCCATATTATAAACGATTTGCAAAAGTAACCTTTTGGATGACGTTAGTCAATTCATCTTCCTAATCGTTAACATTCCGATAAATATTCAACCCAAATGCTTGTAGTACTTTAGAATATCGATTTAGCAACGAAACAAGTAACTATGCCCATAACAAAAACGATAACAACAGGATTACTGCTTTTCATCTCCACAAGTCTTTTTGCACAAAAGAAAAATCTGGCAGATTATGTCAATACACTACAAGGAACCAATTCTAAGTTTGAATTGACACATGGCAATACCTACCCAACTACGGCGTTGCCTTTTGGGATGCATACATGGACTCCACAAACCGGACATAATGGCGAAGGTTGGAAATACCAATACGAGGCTAAGACTATACGTGGATTTCAGCAGGCGCATCAATGTAGTTCTTGGACGAATGATTATGCTGTTTTTTCTTTTTTTCCAACAATTGATAGTTTACAAGTTGATGAAAACAAAAGAGCCACGAGTTTTAGTCATGCAAACGAAACGGCTAAGCCTTATTACTATTCTGTAAAATTGGACAATGCTGTAAAGGTAGAAATTTCTCCATCGGAAAGAGGAGCACATCTGCGTTTTGCTTTCCCCAAAAAACATAAAGCCTTTCTGGTATTGGATGGCTATACTGGTATAAGTGAGGTGAAATTTTATCCAAATGAACGGAAAATAACGGGCTATGTCCACAATGGACATGGTTTCAAAGAGGGTTACAAAAGTTTTTTCGTTGCGGAATTTGACCAACCATTTATTAGCTACGGTACTTGGGACAATACCAATAATCAAATCCAGCCTAATAGTTTGACTGCAGAAGGCAAAGGCAAGGGATTCTATTTAGAATTTCAACCAGGAAAAAATGTGCAGGTTAAAGTCGCATCGTCTTACATCAGCCCGGAGCAAGCACACCTGAACCTAAATCAAGAATTGGGGAGTGACAAAACGCTAGAAATAACCAAGGCAAAAGCTTTAGATGTTTGGAACAAACATTTGTCACGCATATTGGTGGAAGGTAGCAATGAAGAAAACATCAAAACATTTTATAGTTGCTTTTTCAGGGCAAGCCTCTTTTCCCGCAAGTTTTACGAAATAGACAAAAACGGTCAAGTGTACTATTTCAGTCCTTACGACGGAAAAGTACATTTTGGTTATATGTTTACGGATACGGGATTTTGGGATACTTTTCGGGCACAGTTTCCGCTTAATGCTTTGCTTTATCCAGAAATGCACGGACATTATATGCAAGCGCTATTGGACGCATACAAACAATGCGGATGGCTTCCTGCCTGGTCCTTCCCGAGTGAAGCGGGAAGCATGTTAGGCAATCACGCTATTTCTTTGTTGGCAGACGCTTGGGCAAAAGACATTCGAACTTTTGACCCAAAAGAAGCCTTATCCGCCTATTGGCATGAGGCAACCAACAAAGGACCTTGGGGACCTGCCAATGGTCGTGAAGGTTGGAAAGACTATTATACTTTGGGTTATGTTGCCTACAACAATACTAGAGAAGCGACTGCCAAGACTCTTGAATACGCTTACGATGATTTCTGTGGTTATCAATTAGCAGAAATGACAAACCAACCATTTTATAGTCGTGTATTTGGAAAACAGATGTACAACTATAAAAATGTGTACAACAAGGAAACGGGTTTTATGCAAGGACGGGATGACAAGGGAAATTGGCGTCCCAACTTTGATCCGAACGAATGGGGTGGTCCTTTTACAGAAGGAAATGGTTGGCATTGGCTTTGGTCTGTTTTCCATGATCCAAAAGGCCTGATCCAACTGGTAGGTGGAGACCAAAAATTTGTTCAAAAATTGGATTCGGTTTTTTCTGTTCCCAATACCGTTAACGTTGGTTCATATAAGGGGGTTCAATAAAACAGTCCTAAAAAATATATAAGAATATATAGCGCAAAAAATGCGTGAAACCTTTACATATCAATACTTTGGCGCATTTTTTACGTAAAAACACGTTTTCAATGATTCCGTCAGATA
>QFOI01000389.1:3648-5290 GCA_003241175.1 Pseudopedobacter saltans | reverse complement strand
TATTTTCATAAAAGGGACTTTCGAAGACGCTAAATATTTTGATGCAATTAAATCACATCTTTTTGACGAATTTGAACCCAAATATCCTATATTAGAACAAAATGTTGATTTATACGAGCTCATTAGTAGTTCTAATTCAGTATGTGTATCGGTAAGAAGTTTTAAAGAAATACAAGGGGATCAAAATACAGCCTCACTCTATAATGTATGTACACCAAAATACTTTGATGACGCAATCAAGTTGATATGTAAAAAAATAGAAAAACCCGTATTTTTTATTTTTTCGGATGATATCGAGTGGACTAAATCAAAGCTTTCATTAAGAGATTGTACTGTGTATTATGAAACGACAGACAATCCAGTTTGGGAAAAATTAAGGTTAATGTATACATGTAAGCATTTTATACTATCCAATAGCACTTTTAGTTGGTGGACACAGTATTTATCTAGAAATGAAAATAAGATCGTAATATCTCCTTCACGTTGGTTTAATGATGACTACAAATCACCATTAATTGACGAAAGTTGGATCAAAATTTAAAAGAAAGAAAATGAATATTCTTTTTTTATTAAAGCACTATAAAGTAGGCGGAGTTGAGGTGGTTACACAGATTCTAGCAAACAGATTTGTAGAGGATAGAAATAATGTGTTTATCGTGTGTTTTGAAACTCCAGCATCTTTATTAGCACAATGGAGATCTTCTAAAATAGAAATATTAGAGTTGCAACTGCCAATTGATAGTAAGGACAACATTAATAAACTACATGAATATTTAGTAAATCATAAAATTGATATTATTATAAATCAATGGGGTCTTCCATTTCAACCTATTAAGTTAGCATATAAGGCAAGACGTGGTACCAATGCCAAAATAATTTCTGTACAGCATAATACCCCTAATGTAAATGAAAGGACTAAGTCGGTTGATTATGCTATTATTAATACCGATAGCTCTTTAAAGAGAATCATTTTAAGCATAAAAAAAATAATGTATCGCAATATTACAGGACTTAGTATGCGGTATGTTTATTCACATAGCGATAAGTTTGTTTTACTATCTGAGAGTTTTATTCCTAATTTTAAATCGTTCACTTATATTCGTTCTGCCGATAAATTGTCGGTTATTACGAATCCTTTAACTATTGATAATAAAGATTTTGACAATAATAAAGATGTCAAAATTAATGAGGTGATTTATGTAGGACGCATTGATTATAATCAAAAAAGAGTAGATAGAGTTATTGATTTGTGGAAAAGTATAAGTGATGTCAATAATAACTGGCAATTGACACTAATTGGTGACGGCCCATCACGAACTGAGTTAGAGTCAAAAGTACAATCATTAAAATTAAAAAATATAAATTTTATAGGATTTAATTCTCCTATAGAATTTTATAAAAGAGCTTCCATTTTGTTATTAACTTCAGAATACGAAGGGTTTCCTTTGGTTATTCCGGAAGCAATGAGTTTCGGTGTTATTCCTATTGTTTATGGTAGTTATACAGCAATATACGATATTATAGACAATAATAATAATGGAATTATTGTAGAAAAAAAAGAAAATCAGTTTCCGTTAGAACTAATGTCTGAGCAGATATTATCATTGATGAATGACACAGAGAGAAGAAATAGATTAAACAA
>QFOI01000389.1:0-3643 GCA_003241175.1 Pseudopedobacter saltans | reverse complement strand
ATTAGTAAACTATGGTATCAATTGTTTAATATGTTAATTAGTTAGTTTTTATGAAATATAAAATATTGCTGCAAGCAAAATTTATTTTAGTCGCATTTGTCAATTTTACATATGGTTTGTTCCCTCCAATATTTAGACGATATTATCTTCGTGTTTATGGTATGAAACTTGGTAAAAGTTCCACTATTCATCGTAAGGCAGTTTTTTTTCATATTGGTAATTTAGAAATTGGAAAAAACTCCATTGTTAATTTTGGGTGTTATTTGGATAATAGAAGAGGTATATTTATAGGGAACAACGTAGGTATTGCGCACAATACTAAGATTTATACTTTGGGACATGACCTTAATGATCCAGAATTCAAGACAAAAGGTGCTGCTGTAAGGATAGAGGATAACGCATTTATTTTTTCAAATTGTCTTATTATGCCAGGTGTAACAATAAAGGAGGGAGCAGTAGTGCTTGCTGGGAGTGTTGTGACTAAAGATGTTGAAGCTTATACTATTGTAGGGGGCAATCCGGTAAAAAAAATAAGAGATCGCAGTAAAGAAATTTCCTATATTAAAAATTATTCATATTTATTTGCACTCTAAAATGGAAAAAATAAAATTACTTAATTGCGTACTAGATTCTGTGGATCAAAGCCAGCTGCTAGAAACATTAGAAAAAGGTTTTGTTATACCTACCAATGTCGATTGTTTGATGAAATTACAAAAGGATAAAGAACTCTATGAAATTTATCAAAAAGCAGATTGGGTTATATGCGACAGCCAAGTTATCCAGTTGGGATTAAAGTTTTTAGGAACCCCTGTTAAAGAGGTAATTCCAGGCTCTTCATTTTTCCCAATGTTTTATAATTTCCACAAGGATAATGAGAAAATTAAAATATTTTTGTTGGGAGCTGGTCATGGAATTGCTTTAAAAGCGCAACAAATAATTAATCAAAAGGTTGGGAGAGAAATAATTGTCGGTGCCATATCTCCATCATATGGTTTTGAAAAAAATGAGGAGGAGTGCCTGAATATCATTAAAAAAATAAATGATTCTGGTGCAAATGTCCTAGCAGTAGGGGTTGGCGCACCAAAACAAGAAAAATGGATATTTAAATATAAAGAAGCTCTTATTAATATTGATATATTTATGGCATTAGGAGCCACAATTGATTTTGAGGCAGGAAATGTTAAACGAGCGCCTAGTGTGGTTCAAAAAATGAGAGTGGAATGGTTGTATAGATTGTATAGAGAGCCAAAAAGATTATGGAAAAGATATTTAGTTGATGATATGCCTTTTTTCTCTTTGGTATTTAAACAAAAGAGAGGAAGGTATAAAAACCCTTTTGTACACAAATAAATCTGTTCACTTTACCATTATTTTATAAAAATAACCCGTTGTGCATTTAGAAAAATAATTAGAGAAAATAAGAGATTGCTTCGTCATTCTTCCTTGCAATGACGGACATTTTTGTTGAAATGCTATAACAGTCAAGCGTCATTGCGAACGAAGTGAAGCAATCTAAGTACCGAAATAATGAAAAAATTCTCTAAATGCACAATGGGTAAAAATAATATAAATTATGATTATCCGCTCAAAAGCACCTTTACGTTTAGGACTAGCTGGTGGGGGTTCTGATGTTTCTCCATATAGTGACATTTATGGTGGCCTTGTGCTCAATGCCACCATAAATCTTTACGCATACTGTACCATTAAGGAACGTCATGACAATGTTATATTGATTAACGCAACAGACATCAATCAGTCACTAAATTGTAAATCTAGTTTACAACTACCAATTGATGGGAAGCTAGACTTACACAAAGGTGTATATAATCGAGTCGTAAAAGATTTTGATATACAAGAACCGCTATCCTTTGAAATAAGCACATTTTCCGATGCTCCTCCAGGTAGCGGACTGGGATCTTCCTCAACAATGGTTGTCGCTATTTTAAAGGCTTTTGTGGAATGGTTAAGCTTACCTCTTGGTGAATATGAGATAGCGCACCTAGCGTATGAAATAGAAAGAAACGATCTTAAACTGAGTGGAGGAAAACAAGATCAGTATGCTGCCGCATTTGGAGGTTTCAACTTTATGGAATTTCTCAAGGAAGATAGGATAGTTGTCAATCCATTGAGAGTGAAACGTTGGATTATTGATGAGCTCGAAGCATCTATGCTACTATTTTACACAGGGGCATCTCGCTCTTCGGCTCAGATTATTGATGAGCAGAAAAAAAATACTTCTCAAGGAAACAATGATGCCATAGAGGCGATGCATCATATCAAGCAAAGTTCTACAGATATGAAAGAAGCTATCTTAAAAGGAGATATTGAATCTTTTGCAACCATATTGGGTAAAGCATGGGAAAATAAAAAGAAAATGGCACATTCTATTTCCAATAACCATATTGATACTATTTTTGAAAAAGCTATTGAGGCTGGTGCGATTACAGGTAAAGTTTCTGGCGCCGGAGGTGGAGGATTTATAATGTTTGTCATTCAACCAGAAAAACGGAGGGAGGTTGTTAGGGCGCTAGAAAAATTCAAAGACGGACTCGTGGTTCCCTTCCAATTCAGTGAAGGAGGTTCTCATGGATGGAAAATATTAACAAAGTAGTTCATTATCAAAACCAACTAATAATTCAAATGAAAAAAGAAATAGTAAAACAGCAAATTAGTGATTCTATTAAGGTAAAAACTGAATTGCTAAATGACCAATCTTTATTAGATATTATAGACCAGGCAGCGGATGTAGTTACCAAAGCTTACCAAGCTGGCAACAAAACACTATTGGCTGGTAACGGAGGAAGCGCAGCAGATGCACAACATATTGCAGGTGAATTTGTAAGCCGTTTTTATTTCGACAGACCTGGCCTACCTTCTATCGCTATGAATACTGATACTTCTATTGTTACGGCAATTGGGAATGATTACGGATATGACAAATTATATGCTAGACAAATACAAGCACAAGGCGTTAAAGGAGATGTTTTTATTGGCATTTCTACTTCTGGTAATTCTTCAAATATTTTAGCTGCATTACATGAAGCAAAGGAGAAAGGCATTTTTACAATTGGCTTGACTGGAAAATCTGGAGGAAAAATGGCTGAGCTTTGTGACATTTGCATTAAAGTTCCCTCTACAGAAACCCCAAGAATTCAAGAATCTCATATCCTCATTGGACATATAATATGTTGTATTGTTGAGGACACCATTTTCAGTCATCTAAAAAAATAAATATTGCTTCTTATGGATGTAATCATTTTAGCAGGAGGTAAAGGTACTAGATTACAAAGTGTGATTAGTGATGTACCAAAACCCATGGCGCCCATTAATGGAAAACCATTCTTGTATTATATCTTAAGCAGTATAAAGGGTTACAACATCTCTAAAATAATATTATCTATAGGTTTTAAAGGGGAAATTATTAAAAATTATTTTGGCGAAGATTTTTTAGGCATTCCGATTGAATATGCAGAGGAATTGGAGCCGTTGGGAACTGGCGGCGGTATACAATTTGCAAGTCAATTCACCCAAGACGAAAATTTTATAGTCATGAATGGCGATACATGGTTTCCTATATCACTTCTCGAGTTATGGGATTTTCATTTAACTAAACAAAGTATGATTTCAATAGCTTTAAAAGAAT
>QFOI01000388.1 GCA_003241175.1 Pseudopedobacter saltans | reverse complement strand
AGATTTCTGATTATCAATAAATTGTTGTCAAAGATTGATAAAGATTTTTAAATATTGAAAAGTGAGTCGTCTTAAAAATATATTTGAAGAAAATAAGGGTCGTAAAGTGCTAAATGTTTATTGCACAGCTGGTTACCCAAATCTGGATAGTACCTTGGAAGTGATGGAAGCACTTCAAAAAGATGGAGCTAACATCATTGAGCTGGGTATGCCATACAGTGATCCTTTAGCGGATGGCGAAGTCATCCAGAATAGTGGCATGGTTGCCTTGAAAAATGGAATGACCATTGCAAAACTATTTGATCAACTTAAAGATTTCAGGGAGAAAATATCAATTCCTGTTGTATTGATGGGATATCTTAATCCTATTTTGCAATATGGTTTTGAAAAGTTTTGTCAAGATGCAGCATCTGTTGGTGTTGATGGTTTGATTTTACCAGATTTACCCGAATATGAATATGAATCCACTTATCGCCATATTGTGAAAAAGTATGCGTTGGATTTCATATTCTTAGTCACGCCGGATACTTCTGTCGCAAGGATTCGTCAATTGGATGAATTAAGTTCTGGCTTCTTGTATGCTGTTTCCTCTTCCTCCACAACAGGAAAGGACAAGGATTTTGATGAGGTCGAAAAGTATTTGATAAAATTAAAAACATTGGATCTTAAAAATCCTGTATTAGTTGGTTTTGGTATAAAAGATAAAACCTCATTTGACAAGGCTACACAGTATGCTGATGGAGGTATCATTGGTTCTGCTTATATCAAAGCAATTACAGAAAATGAAAATATTGAAGAAAGTACAAATGCTTTTCTTCATTCTATAATCGATTAATATGCGTTTGGCTATCGTAAAATACAATGCTGGCAATATCCAGTCGGTTCTTTATGCGCTGGAACGAATCGGTGCTAATGCCGAAGTGACGGATAATCCAGAATTGTTGCAATCTGCCGACAAGGTGATTTTTCCGGGCGTTGGCGAAGCGTCATCTTCCATGAAGTATCTCAAAGAGAGGAATTTGGACAAAGTCATTTCTAGTCTGAAACAGCCCGTTTTGGGCATTTGTTTTGGAATGCAACTTATGTGTGCGCATAGTGAAGAAGGAAATGTTGATTGTTTGGGTATCTTTGACGAACAAGTGAAAAGATTCCCTTTGATAGGTGGTGTTAAGGTGCCTCAAATAGGATGGAATCAGATTCAGAATCTCCAAACGCCTCTCTTTGAAGGTGTGAGTGAGGATTCATTTTGCTATTTTGTACATAGTTTTTACGCCTCTGTTGGGCCACATACAATTGGAACAACAGAATATGGTATTCAATACAGTTCTGCACTACACAAGGACAATTTTTGGGGTGTGCAATATCATCCTGAAAAAAGTGCCACGATCGGAGAAAGGATTTTAAAAAATTTTATTGAAAAAATTTAATAGATAATTTACTCAACAACCGAATATTTAAAATCAATGGAAGATAAAATAGAGCGAATTACGGAATCGACTTCTTTGTATAGACATCTTGAAAATATGTCTGTGGGAGAGGTGCTCGGGCATATCAATGAAGAAGACAAAAAGGTGCCTGAGGCTGTAAACAAAGCTTTACCTCAGATTACTCATCTAATCGAAAATGTTTCGAGTAGGATGCTTTCAGGAGGACGTTTGTTTTATATTGGTGCTGGGACAAGTGGGCGTTTGGGCGTTTTGGATGCAAGCGAATGTCCTCCGACTTATGGCGTGCCTGCAGGTTTGGTTGTTGGGATAATTGCTGGCGGCGAGATTGCACTTACGCAAGCAGTGGAAAATGCCGAAGATGACAAAGAGCAAGGCTGGAAGGATTTGCTGTCTTTTGATATAAATGACAAGGATTCTGTTATCGGTTTGGCCGCGAGTGGGACAACTCCCTATGTTATTGAAGCACTAAAAAAATGTCAAGAAAATAATATTATGACAGGTTGCGTTACCTGTAATCTTAATACGCCACTCGCTGCTGTTTCTGATTATCCTGTGGAAGTTGTTGTCGGACCTGAATTTGTTACTGGAAGTACAAGAATGAAAAGTGGCACCGCCCAGAAATTGGTTTTGAACATGATTTCTACTACTGCAATGATACAGTTGGGTAGGGTTGAGGATAACAAAATGGTCAACATGCAATTGAGCAACGAAAAATTGATTGATAGAGGAACAAGAATGCTAATGCAAAAATTGCAAATCAATGATTACGAAGAGGCTAAAGCCTTGCTTTTGAAATATGGCAATGTTAAAAATGCATACGACTACATTTCTCATTTGGCTTAAAAGCTTTTTATCTTCATAATTGCAATCAATGGCATTCATCAATAAGAAAAACAATAATTTTTTACCTAAAAAAAACTTGATTGTTGGTCGTAATCCAGTAGTGGAAGCGCTAAACACACAAGTCAATATTGATAAAATATTATTGTCTAGACAGGCATCTGGCGATGCAGTTGACGAAATAAGAAACCTTTCAAAAAATCTAAATGTCCCTATACAATATGTTCCAATAGAAAAATTGAATGGCTTGACCAATATAAACCATCAAGGTGTATTGGCATTTAAATCTGCTGTCATTTACAAAGATCTTCAGCAGGTAATTGATTGGACGGTTTCAAAAGGTGAGACTCCCATGTTCTTGATGTTAGATGGGGTTACTGATGTGCGTAATATTGGCGCTATTGCTAGAAGCGTATTATGCTGTGGGGCTCAGGCGATCATCATTCCGGATAAAGGAGTGGGTGCATTGAATGAGGATGCCATAAAAAGTAGTGCTGGAGCCTTGGAGCAAATAGAGATTTGCCGTGTCGACAGTCTTGCCAAGGCATTAGATACTTTACATCTTAACGGCATTAAAGTGTTTACAAGTGAAATGAATGCTGACCATATGTTGTATGACCTACCATTGATAGAACCATTCTGTGTTGTTATGGGAAATGAAGAGAAAGGAGTTCAAACATATCTGACAAAAATGGCGGATGAGAAATTTTCCATACCAATGAAAACGAAGTTTGACTCTTTTAATGTTTCCGTTGCAGCTGGAATCATTTTATACGAAGGCATGAAGCAACGTTTGCTTTCAGAATTGTAGTTAAAGATTTCAAAAACAAGTATTTTTTACCTACATTGCAAAGTCGAAATGTCCGTACAAATTTCATAATGAAAGAGAAAAAGAGCCAACTGACCTTATATATCCTAATAGCCATGGTTTTGGGTGCATTGCTGGGATATATTGTTTATTATAAGGCGATGCATTCACTAGAAGCTATAGCTGCGGGAGATAAGTTTAATGCAGCCACATTAACACAAGGGTTTGCTGACAAGATTAAGCTATTAACAACGATCTTTCTTCGCTTAATCCAGATGATCATCTCCCCTTTGGTTTTTTGTACATTGGCAGTAGGCATTGCTAAGCTTGGAGACATGAAGTCTGTGGGTCGGGTTGGTGGAAGGGCTATGTTGTGGTTTATTTCCGCTTCACTAGTAAGTTTGGCTTTAGGTACATTATTAGTCAATTTATTTCAACCAGGTCATGCAATAGACATCAATAGCAATGTTAATCATGGCTCGGCTTCAGATATAATTTCGCACACACAAGAGTTTTCGTTACAATCATTCATAGAGCACGTTTTCCCAAAAAGTGTCATTGA
>QFOI01000387.1 GCA_003241175.1 Pseudopedobacter saltans | reverse complement strand
TCTTTTGCTACAATATTGTTAGCCACCGAAAACTCATAATCTGTTGTTTTCCTTGCATAGATAGCCGCCCACGCATCAAAAGAGTGGATGCCTTGTTTTTCCATTGCCCTCGGTCGCAGGTATTTAAACAGCAGGTACAATTCGGTCAGAGAATTACTGATGGTGGTTCCTGAAAGAAAGGTTGCTCCCATATCCGCATTGATGCGTTCCTGAATGGTACGGATAGCAAAGAGCAGGTTCAATGCCTTTTGACTGCCGTCCACATTACCCAATCCAGCAACTCGTGTATGCCTTGTGTTGAACATCAGGTTTTTGAATTGGTGGCTTTCGTCCACAAACAAATGGTCTATGCCCATCATCTTGAAATCCACCACATCATCTTTGCGGTTCTCAATATCGTGTTGCAGTGTTTTGAGTTTGACTTCAAGATTTTCTTTCCGCTTGATTACTCCGGCGAGCATCCCTCTGGTCACTTCCTTGCCTTGCGATTTCAGAGCATCGAGGTTGCGCTCCACGCTGTCCAGTTCTATTTCAAGGATTTCCTTTTGTATTTCAGGCGACTGCGGTATCATCCCGAATTGGTCGTGTGTCAGTATCACACAATCCCACTCGTTATTTTTAATATCCCCGAAAATCCGCAGGCGTTTTTGGGGCGTAAAATCTTCCTTGCCCGGAAACAGGATTTTTGCGTGTGGATAGGCTGTTCGGTAGGCTTCGGCAATTTCGTGAACGTTGCTTTTCAGCCCGATAATCATCGGTTTGTGTGCCAGCCCCAAACGCTTCATTTCCTGTGCAGCGGTACACATTACCAACGTTTTCCCTGCACCTACTTCGTGGTCGCAGATAGCACCGTTGTTCAGCTTTATCATCCAAACGGTGTCCTTTTGGCTGGAATACAGGTCTTCAATGCCCAGTGCCTTGCGGTCTAATCCCGGAAAGTCCTGATGGCTTCCGTCATAGTTCGGTCGGACGAAACAGTTAAACTTATCGTTGTATTGTTCGGTCAGCCTGTTTTTAAACTCATCGTTTTGGGCGTGAAGCCAATCGGTAAAGGCGGTGCGGATTTCATCAATCTTGGTATTCGCCATTTGTATGGCTTCCATATCCCGCACTTTTACTTCCTGGTCGCCCACCATCACTTTTTTTGTAATGTCGGGCGTGGTATTAACCAATGCGTGTTTGAGCAAGGCAACGCCGTCAAACGTCCGGCTTTCCGCTTTTACGGCATATTTCTCCCAAATATTCATATTGCCCTGATGACACTTTACGGAAAAGTCGTCGGAGCTTTCGGAATAATGAATAATAACATCTGCATCGAACAGGTGCGAAGCAAAACAAGCGTAAATGCCTGTGGGTATCCAGCGTTCGCCCAAATTAAAGTCGAGTTCCTCAAATTCGATACGTCTTGGTCTTGCTTCCTCTAATACGGTAAGGCTCGCTTTGGCTTCAGCATCATCGGGATTGCGTTCGAGATAATCTTTTACCTCTTGGGCTTTCTCTACTACGTTGCCTGCAATCCATCGTTCGGATATTTCATATTCCCGTTGTAGGGGATTGTAGTAAATACGACTGTTTAAGGCTTGCTTCAGGGCATCATCGGTCATACCGCTGATTTCGGACATATAGTCCAAATCCACGCTTCCATATTTATTCAGCGAAGCAGCTAACGCTTCTTCAGGATTGTCCGTTGCTATGGATACCGTAGAAAAACTTACAGGTCGGCTGAAGATATCAGCTTTGTGTACCACGCCACCAACCACACGCTCCAAATAAGGGATTTCCTTACCGGAACTATCTGTTTTGATTAGCTTGATATTATCTGCACTATTGAGGTTGCCATACCTTTTTACAAAGGCATCGTACAGGCGGTTAAGGTTTTCCCTTTCTTCCTTGTATTCGGTCTGGAACTTAGCCTCATTATTGTAAAGTTCTTGGTAAACATCACGCACCCCGATATACGCTTCGGCTCTTGCCTTTTGTGAGGTCGGTAAAGCTAAAGGATGAAAAACAGCCGTACCGTCTGATGTATCTACATCTTGCAAATGACCGACCCAACCCTTGTCAACCACAAGACAATCGTTACGGTGGAACGATTGCAGTTCGCCACTATAAGGAGCAGGTTCAGGAATAGTATTAACATTGATGTTGGGAACGGCTGTCTTATCAGACTGGCCATTCCCGTTTATTTGTGAAAACAGGTCGCCGATAGCTTCCTGTTTTTTGCCGTTGGTTTGTTTGGTTCCATTGGTAGCACCATTAGATTTTAGTGGTGTATAAGGTTGCTGCATCGCACTGCTGAACAGGTCGGGCTGGCGACCTAATGCAGCTCTTCTCTTATTAGTGCTTTGCCTTTTAGCTTGTGTCTTTCTTTTGGGTGGAGCAAGAACCATTACAGGTTCGTCCATATTTTCAAACAGGTCAAAAATGCTTAGTTGTCGTAATTCCTGCGGACTTTCCTGATGAATTACAGGAGCAGGAACAGGTTGCGGTTTTTGCTGAATGATTACAGGGTCGATAACCGGAGGTGTAACCTTTGGTTCAATCGGAATTTGTATCACAGGCTCATCATTCCGTTCGCCTTTGTATAAATTCAAATTCAGGTGCTTGCCAAAATCTTCGGAAAGCATTTGTTTCAAATCTTTGGCAATGCCCTCAACACCGTCTTTATGCGTATAGATTAGGGCGGGTTGCCCGTATGGGTCGGTATCTAATTTTTGGTCGGTATGCACAATCCTTGTGGTGTCTTGAAAGAGGGCATTACCGGGAGTATTGTATTCTGTTTGCCTGCTTCGGCAAAACAGATCTTCCCTGTCGGTCAGATTTTGTTTTGCCGAATTTTTTTGCAGGATAATCAGGTCGCTGCCAACTTCCGTACCAGCATATTCAGTAAACAGGTTGTTAGGCAATCTTACAACCGTAACCAAATTATTATCCTGCATTAACGCCCTCCGTATCGGTTCGTTTTTAGGACTGTTCAGAATGCCCTGCGAAGTAATGTAAGCCAACAAACCGCCCTCACGCAGCATATCAGCACCTTTCAGGAAAAAGTAATTGTGTATGCTTCGGGCTGCCTGTACTTTTGCACCGTCCTTGCTTCGGGAATAGGAAAGGTCGAAAACGGAAGTGTCGCCAAACGGTATATTGCTGGCAACTACATCATAGCTGTTTTGTTCCCTTTCGGGGATTTCTTCAAAACCACTTATACGGATATTGCTGTCAGGATAAAGCTGCTTTAAAATCTTACCTGTAAGCAAGTCCTTTTCATAAGCGGTAACACTGGTTTTTTGGTTTTCTGTAAAGGATTGGATGTATGAACCGATACCTGCGGAGGGTTCGAGAAATTTGTCAATGTGCAGACCATTATCCCGCAAGGCGGATGAAACGGCATCTATAACCTTTGGTGGTGTATAAAAAGCCGTCAGTACGGAACTTTTCATACTGTCCACATACCTGCGGTATTGCTTATCGTCTTGGGAATTTTCTTTGAGTAACTGGTGGAGTTCCTGCGTGAGTGGGAAAAGGTCGTGTTCCGTCTTTCTCCAATGATTGATGTCTATTTCGTTTTCTACGGGGTTCAACACGAATTTAAGACCGCCAAATCCGCTGTATCGCATCATTAGCAGTCTTTCGCCTACGGTGGCTTGCCGTTTCTCCTTTTCCAGTTTAAAAACAATTCGC
>QFOI01000386.1 GCA_003241175.1 Pseudopedobacter saltans | reverse complement strand
ACTCACTATTTTCACTATAATTGGTATGATAATGCTATTGGGATTAGTTGCAAAAAACGGAATTCTTATTGTAGATTTTACCAATCATTTAAAACAGCAAGGTTTACCATTAACAGAGGCACTTGTTGAAGCAGGGAAAGAACGCTTGCGCCCTATAATTATGACGACAATGGCCATGATTTTGGGAATGCTTCCGATGGCTTTGTCAAGTGGATCTGGAGCAGACTTTAAAAATGGATTAGCCTGGGTATTGATTGGAGGCTTATCAAGTTCCTTTTTTCTAACATTGTTTATAGTGCCGTCGGTCTATATGATTATCGAAAAATTGAGATTACGTATAATATCGAAAAATAAAGGAAATTAAAAATAATTAAATAGTAAATTACTTAAACCCAATATTTATATTTTTAAATTATTGGGTTTAAGTAAGAGACTAAAAATGCAGATCGCTTGGCTAAATGATTATAAAAAATGTAATGTTATCTAGCAATCACTTCGCGCACTCTTAATGCATTCGCTGCAATGGTTAAACTAGGATTTAGAGCAGCTGAAGTTGGCATAATTGAACGCAAAGAAGTCAATACTGTTTTTATCTAGTCCTAAAAAACTAATTAAAAATATTCTTCTTGTGTATTAATTACAGAATTTAGCAATCCATATGAGTTGACCAAATAAAGAGATTGGCATGATTAAAACCGAAAAAATGGATTAAAATAATTTATACCTACAATTTTCTAATGTTATAATAAGATTTTAAAATTTATAGCTCGAAACTATTACACGATTAGAACATACCAATATAGCAAAAATGCCTATTGTAGCTTTTTTTGCTGAACAACTGTCATTATCTTGCAATTATTTGAATAATTTTCTTAAAATTCATACTGGACTTACACGCAACAGCATATACAGAATTGTATTGTGGATAAAGCTAAAATTCTGCTTTCATCCACTAATTTAATTGTAAGCGAAATCGCATTTAAGTTAGGATTTGAATTTTCCCAGTCCTTCAATAAGTTTTTCAAGAATAAAACGGATCAAACACCATTGTCTTACAGACAATCTTTAAATTGAACTGTTAACTATTTCAATTTCCTTGAATAAGGTTCACTTCGATAACAATTTAAGCCGTTTCTACATTGATAAGAAGTAAAAAATCTATTTAACGAGTCTTTCCTTTCCATAGAAGTGCTCAAATCGAGCCATTTCTTCTGGAGCAAAGGGATAAGGAGAGGTTTCGCTCTCAAACGACTTATTTATGATTATTCTGATTCCAACCACATACCAAATAATGACCAAAATTAATGCTGTTAAATAGTCCCAGGTGGTGGCGAGATGATTTTTATTGAGATATTTTATATACAAGATTCCAATTGGCAGATGTCCCAATAGGGCTGTTGCAAGACCGCCATTGTACCATGTTTTTAGCATTTTATTGTTTATTATTCCATGCACCAATACTTGTATGAGTCCAAAAATTATCGGCATTAATCCTAACCATATTTTTTTAGGAAAAAATATAGGCAGCAAATACATGACGACCGCAGTTCCCCAATTAGTCAGAAATGCCGACAGTTGATTTAACGGAAAACGATCAGGTGCAGGACTGTTTTTATAACCAAACATCATATTAGCGAAATATGGAAATCCGCCTGGAAAACCAAATTCTTCAAAAAAATGAAGATTGATAACTGCAAGATTTAATAATGCTAATGATGATAAATAATGGGAATTGTTCCAATCAAAAATGGTGTAAGCAATGATAGCGATGCCGATAAAAAAGCTAATGTTATAAAAATTTCTGAGTAAGTATTTCATTTTTAATAAAAGTAATTCTAAACAAAAAAATACTCAATATAACCCTGAACGGACTATCGGTCAATCCAGGGTTATAATTAAGATTTCAATATTAATGAGGCATTGCAGATAACTCGGCTGAACTAATTGATTTTCCGGGTATAACAGGACGTACTGCCGGAATAACAGGAACTTGAAGATAAGCATCGTATTTCATTCCCGTATGCAAGATATGTTGTCCGGCATTGTGTATATCCCAAATAAACGGTTCTAGCCACTTTTTATCACGTACATAGTGACCGGAAACTACCACTCTCAATTTTTCTCCTGCAAACCAAAAGCGGCTGCTTGGCCATATTGCTATATCTACAGGCACTATTTCGCCAGGTTTTAGAGGTAATTGTTCTAAGTGCGACTGAACAGGTATTACGTCTGTACTTTTTACTTCGTCCAATGTGCGATGCGAAACACGCAACATAGCTTCTGCTCCGGGGTGGATTTGACCCATAACCAGTGTAGGTACAAAATTGCCCTCGGCATCTGCTTTTTGTACAACAATGAACAAGTCCATTTCATCAGACCCCTGTACTTCTACCCAAAGGCGCAGCTTAGAATATCCTGTTAACTCGGTATCACGGTCAAAAGTATAGTCAAAGGTGGCTGTTCCGTTTACGGCATCGTAAGAAAGTGAACTTTCCTTTTCCGGTTGTGCATTTTGAAGCGTAGCACTTCCGGCATCAAGATAGAGCTTACGGTACTCCGTGTCCGGCAATGGAAAACTTATTTCTGGGCGACGCGAGATATGTTCTCGGTCACCTCTGTCCATTACATCTACTCTCACAGGAGGAGTAAGTTCCCAACCATTGTGGTAGCCTTTTAAATAACGGTCAAAGAATAATTTGAGGTCTGCCAGATTTTGAGGTACCTTGCTTTTCCAATTCTTCGGATTTTAGCAAAGCATCCCTATATTTTTTGTCTTTCTCTGTGGGAGGAGCCGCTTTGGTTTTGTCGGAATTAGCTTTGTGGATGGCAGATTGCTTTTTAACTTCCTCCAATTGTTTTTGGAATTTTTCCATGTCCACCATTAAACCCGATATCTTTTGTATGGGCGTGGTTATCTGTTGCCAAAATCCGTTATCCAGTTCTTCTGCTGTTCCCCGTAATGTGAGCGGAGGAATTAGTTTCTTTGCATTATCTCCGCATTGTTCATTATTAAGCAATACCGACACGATAAGGTTGTTTTCTGCTCCTTTGGAAATGTTCAGTTGCAATACGCCTGTAAAGTCCAAAGTTTGTATCTGATTGAAAAAATTAGTGTTCATCTTTTTATAGTTTTAATGATTGTTTGTTGTTAGAATCATAGTTGATTTGATAGCAGATGCTCTCAATAATCCCCTGCAACAAATTTTTGGCTGCGGTAGCATCTATGTCATCGTCTTTGGTCATGTTCAAACAATGCAGCCGTTCAAACATTTTGACCATAGAGCCCAGTATCGACAAGGCTTTGTATTCGGTTTTATTGCTTAGGTTGCTCATCGTTCAGTTTTGATTTTAAGGTTAATAATTTTTCGTGCAAGTCCGTCCAATAGGCTTTCTGTTTTTCGTTAAATTCAGAATATGCACCACCGACCTGACTATAAGCGACAAATGCCTCAGACTGCCGTATGGCTTCGTCCAAATTGGTGACTTCCAACTCGAAGCCGTTTTTATCTGTTACTTTCATTTGTTGTATAATTTTTATAGTTGCTTTTATAGTCTGCTATAAAAACAGTTTCAAATTTTCTGCTTCTTGTTTGTTCTCTGCTGTCAGCGGTTGCCACTGCTGCGCCATTGTGGATAGTATGGAATAGTAAATAATCTTTGCCAGTCGGTAATCTTCGGGC
>QFOI01000385.1 GCA_003241175.1 Pseudopedobacter saltans | reverse complement strand
TAACATAGGCTTAACATTCAGGTAATATAGCTCTTCCAATTTTGCAGACAAATTAAAAACATATGTTTACAAAAAAGGGAGGGCTACTTGTATTGCTTTTGCAATTAGTGATCTGCCTAACAATTACAAAAGCACAAATTACTACTTCCCAATTGACAGGAACAGTTTTGGGAGTAAATGCAAAACCTGTTGAAGGTGCAACTATTCTTTTAACAAATTCAACAATAGGAGCAAAATATACCACTGAAACAAACAAGGACGGGCGTTTCTTTTTACCAAACCTTAATCCCGGAAGTGGTTATACGCTAACAATTTCCTATGTTGGACTTAAAACACAAGAAAATCAAAATGTCAATCTTTCCTTAGGTAGTAATACTATCAATATTGTTTTGACTGATGAGGATAGTAAATTGGACAATGTCGTTGTACAATCTAAAACGGGTCGCAAAGGTGTAAAAACAGGTGCCGGTTTACAAATAACGGCAGGCCAAATGAAAAACCTGCCCGCCATTAGTAGAAATCTACAGGACTATACTCGTCTGACACCTCAGAGTTCCAATAACTCATTTATGGGAACAAATTTCAGGTATAATAACGTGACATTGGATGGCGCCATCAATAATGATGCGATAGGATTTAGTCCTTCTTTAGGTGGGCAAACTAATAGTTCCGGCCAACCAGGAAGTAGTACACGTACAAGTCCGGTATCCATGGATGCCATTCAGGATATGCAGGTATATCTTGCTCCTTATGATGTCAAAATTGGAAACTTTTTAGGCGGAAGTATCAATGCCGTAACTAGAAGCGGGACCAATGAAGTGCACGGATCTCTTTATGGATTCGGAAGAAACGCCTCCATAACAGGAAAAAACCATGCAGGTGATGGAAGCAAAGAACCATCTTCATTTCATGAATACCAAACAGGTTTTAGAGTCGGTTTCCCGATCATAAAAGACAAATTATTTTTCTTCACTAATGAGGAAATCACCAATAGACAAGATCCCGTCATATTGGGAGCCGGCTCTAAAGATAACACGCTGATAACAGCAGCACAGGCTCAACAAATCAGTGATTACATGAAAAGTAATTATGGTTTGGATGCAGGTGCATATGGCAACTATAATATCTATTCTAAATCGACAAAATTTTTCAATAGAGTCGATTGGCATATTAATGCAAACCATCAACTTTCTATCCGTAACAACTATATTAAATCATCCGCTACAAACTTAGAACGTGATGGTCAAAATTTCCGTTTTGGAAGCATCGACTATACACAGCGTAGCACACAAAATTCCACGGTTGCGGAATTGAAATCCCGCTTCAACAACCAAATGTCCAACAACTTAGTGATCGGCTATTCTAATATCCACGATTATCGTGATCCATTGTCCAATCCAGCACTTCCTCAGATTCAGATTGCATCTAACGGAGGTACTATTTTTTTGGGAACGGACCGTGAAGCAAGCATATTCAATATGCGACAGAAAACTGCAGAAGTAACGGACAATTTCACCTATTTCTCAGGTAACCATACATGGACATTCGGAACACACAACGAGTTTTACAACATAACTTATGGGTTTGTCAACTCATGGAATGGGCGCGTAGATTACGGAAGTATCAGTGATTTTCTAAACAATATGCCCAGTAGAGTCAGGACAAACTATAATTACACTAACAATACTAGGGATTATATCATGTCCAACCCACCCGCAAAATTCAAAGTCAACTTATACAGTTTCTACTTACAAGATGAATGGCAAATAAGCAATAATCTAAAAGTAACTCCTGGCGTAAGATTGGATTTGGCGGACATGCCTAACAAACAACCATTAAGCTCTAAGACTACAGGTTCTCCCGTAGATGTCAACTATGCGACTACATATGTGTACACTATGCCTAAATTAATTAAAAATGATTTTTTAGGTCAAGTTCAAGTAAGTCCTAGAATAGGATTTAATTGGGACGTCAAGGGAGACAAAAGTTGGATTGTGAGGGGAGGTACAGGTGTTTTCACTGGTCGTATTCCTTTTGCATGGTTAGGCTATGCTTACTATAATAATGGTGTAACTTATGGTGCATTTGACAAGAAATATACTTATACTGGAACATCTGCTGTAAAACCAGCTTCTGGATCAGACCCTATAAAAGATGCACTTACTGGGAATGGAGAAGCAGGATTTGTTAAGAATCAAGGCGTGAATGTCAATGATGCTACCGGTGCGACGCAAGTAGATATGGTTGACAACAAATTCAAAATGCCGCAAGCTTGGAGAAGTAGTTTGGCTGTAGAATACACAACGGAAGATCAATGGAAATTTTCCGTAGAAGGGATCTACACAAAAGTTATCAAGGATTTAAAATTCCAACAGGTGAACTATGTGGACAATCCTACTTACTGGATTTATGACACCAAGCATCAGCAACCGATTTTTTCTGGAAATAAAATAAATCCTTTGTATACCAATGCTTATCAGCTTTCCAATACGAATCAAGGTTGGAGATATAGCGCTACTGCACAGATATCCAAAGTCACGCCATGGGGCTTAAACTTTACGGCGGCTTATACCTATGGAAAATCCAAAGATTTGACAAATGGTATACGCAATTCCATGGAATCTAACTGGCAATTGAACCAAGCATTGAATCCTAATAGTCCAGACTTAGCATTCTCTAACTTTGATGTTCGCCATAGAATAGTCTCCACTATCGGGTACCGTCTTGATTGGCAGAAAAATAATACTTGGATTTCAAACTTTAATTTGTTTTTCAATACGCAGTCTGGTGTTCCATTTTCTTATGGATTTGTCAATAGTACGATTGATGGAACAGGACAACAAGTTAGTTTAGTGTACATTCCGAAAACAGGCGAAACCGTTAATTTCTTCAAGGACATCGCAGGTGGCGCAACAGCAGCTCAACAAGCGGCAGCATTTGATGCCTACATAGATGGAAACAAATATTTGAGTAGCCGTCGTGGTGATTTTACACAAAGAAATGGAGGAAGAACTCCTTGGAATACTCAATTGGATTTCCGATTTGCTCAAGACTACAACATCCTTATTGGTAAAACGAAACATACAATAACGTTTACATATGACATCATCAATTTGACCAATTTGTTGAATAAGAAATGGGGATACCAATACTTCTCTCCTAATACCTACAATTCCATGGCAAGCGTAGGATTCGCAACAACTACCGGGGGAGCAGGATCAGCAAATGCATATCCGACTTACACTTGGAAAAATCCTGGAACACCTTATTCTATTGATTATTTCGGTTCCCGTTGGCAGATGCAGTTCGGTTTGAGATATAGTTTCTAAAATTAATGGATTTTAATACTACAGTGCCGTTCATTTATTTGGACGGCATTTTTATTTATTCTGATTCCAACCTTTTATCCAAACCAAACATCTAATTGTTATATTGCACTATCAAAAACAACACTTATGTACAAGCATCTTACTTCTATTGTAGCTTCCGAAACTAAAAAATATCGCGTCAGCTATAAAGTCCGTTATCCAAAAGACTACAATCTTAATTTATAACGATCTTTGGAACTATAAGATGATAGTCCATGGAAATACAAAAACGATTTGATAGGATACTTGCCATATTTGTAATATTGCAGTCCAAGCCAGTGACATCTGCTCAATCTTTGGCTGAAAGATTTGAAGTA
>QFOI01000384.1 GCA_003241175.1 Pseudopedobacter saltans | reverse complement strand
TCCAGTGAAGCTTCCGTTTTATAGAATTTTTGTTGTGGTAGTTTTCCCTGTGAAGATGTATGCAAACCTCTCAGCGTAAAGGAAGAGTTTTCTCCGTCTCCCATGGCAAAATTACCTTCGGCATAAGGTGTCTTGTAATTACCATATCCCAACTTGAAGAAATTGTTTCTTTTCCAATCTGTTCCTTCAGGAATACTTAAGGTGATAGGATGTAAAGAACCTGGACTTTGTGGAAAAAACAAATTTTGATCCACTACCTGATAATCAAAGTCTGCTTTGGGTAAAGATGGCAATGACGCGTTTTTGTTTCCAAAATTTGGCATTTGAGTGTTTCCCAATGTCGGCGTAAACGTGGAGTATACATTGACTGCAGGTTGTTTGTCTTTGTCTTTTTGTGCATGTAGAGTTAATATACTTGTCAACATTGTCACACTCGTCAACATTACTTTACCAATACTATTTTTTTTACCTTTTTGCATCATTGAATTCTATAAAAGTTGACTGTATTAATTGTTTGTCTGAGTTTCTTGACTAGGGGAGGCCTTAACTACTTTGTCCAATATAGTTTGAGCTTCTTTTTTTAATGTGGCGTCTGTTGAGTTGTCGACAATGCTTTTGAGTGTAGCATTTGCATTGAAATAATCTTTTTTCTCAAAATAGATTTCTCCCAATAATATGTATGATTTTTCAATCCAATAGTCTGAAACTCCAATTTTCTGAACTCCAAATGCCGTCTTTTCGGCATCGTTAAGTTTGTTTTGCTTGAAAAATATTTCTGCGACATGATATTGCGCTTCCGCTGAGAATACCGAATTGCCTAAAGCGACAACTTTGTTATAGTTACTCATGGCTTCATCCAGTTTTTTTTCATTTTCCAGATTTTTACCAATGATAAGGTAGGCCATCTGCTTGTCATCTGGCTTTATATCTTTATAGTTGAGCAATTCATTTGCATTTGTGTAGGCATTTTCCCATCTATTCAATTTAAACTGTATTCTGATACTGGCTTTTATACATTCAAGCTTTATCGCAAGGTCTGATGTCAACATTTTCAATTGGGAAAATTGAGATAAGGCATTGTCGTAATCTTTCAGTTTAAAATAATTGATCTTAGCTAAATTGTACAAAGCGTCTTCTTGGTAATTATTGGGAAGATGGTCTACAATGTATTGGTAATAAGGTATAGAGTTGGAGGTATCTTTATTTTTTTGAAACAAAATATTCGCAATGTAAAATTTTGAATCCAAGACTTTGGAACCATTTGGATACTTGTCAATATATTTTTGGTAAGCCTCTTTGGCCTCAGACCATTTTTTGCTTTCGTATAGGTTTGTGGCGGTTTGATAATATAGTGTGTCTTGAGCACCTTCAGATATATTTTGCCCAATACGCTTATTGACTTTTACAAAGGCTTCAGGTCTGTTTAGATTACCATAAACCAGTTTGAGATATTCGTTTGAGGTTTTGGCTTGATCAGTATTTGGAAATTTAAGTACAACTCTTTCAAAAGCATCTTGTGCTTGATTGTAATTGTTTAAGTTGTATTGGCATACACCCAAACTCAAATATGCATTTGCATATAAGGAATCGCTTATGTAGGAACGCTTAACAATTGCCTGCAACGGAGTTACCGCTTTGGCATAATCACCCTGAGACATGTAAGTCGTAGCAAGTTCATATTGGATATCGGAAGACGGTTTGTTTTCCGCCATACTTTTCTCAGCTAATTGATAGTTGGTAATCGCTTCTTCCTGATTGCCTTGTGCTTTGGCAATTTGTCCTTTTTGACTATAACAATACTCGATATTGCTATAGTTGTTTTTTATTAAAGCATTGTAGATATACAAGGCTTTGGCATACTCTCTTGTAACATAATAACAATCTCCCTGTCTACGAAAAGCATCCATCGCTAATTCGTTGGAGCTAGAATTGATATTTGTAGCGACCTTTCGGAAAAAAATGAGCGCATTGTGATAGTCTTTGACATTGAGATAGTCATATCCTAAAGTATAATACGCATTTTCGATATTGGCATCGCCTTGTACCACTGGTTTGTTGAGATAGGCGGATATAGCCATAACAGAAGTATCATATTGTCCAAGCGAGTAGAATACTTTCCCAAGATAAAAATAAGTGACTTGTTTTTCCTTTTCATTGTAAGGTGCATTGGTAATATCTACTAAAACATCCTTTGCCGCACTATATTTTTCTTCGTTTATTAGATCAAGAGAATATCCAAGCATAATGGATGGATATACTTGTTGTATGGCTGATGATGGGGTGCCCATATCCATGATCATTTTGTACGCTTCTTTGTATTTCTTGTTGTCTGCTAACAAAATAACGTTCAAGTCTTGCGCATCTTGGCTATTGGTCGAATTAGGGAAAAGTGTATTAAACTGGTTTAAGGCAGATAATGCGGTGTCGTTTTCGCCAAGACTGTAGGAAAGTTTAATGTAGTTGAAAAAAGCATTTTCTTTCTGGGATACGTTGTCCATAATTTTTGCGCATTCATAATAAGCGCTTTGGGCCTTTTTCTTGTCTCCAAGCCATAGATAAGAACTTGCCAAGAAATATAAACTATTTTGGTACACGGAATCTCTGGACGTTGAGTCTACAATACTCGAAAAACCATTGACTGCATTCTGAAATTCTTTATTTTGATAATAGCAATAAGCTAATTTGTATTGGTCTTCTCTTTGTACAGAAGGAGTTACATCAGCGTAGTTTCTTAAAAAAGGCAAAGCTTTTTCGAAGTCAGATTTTTCAAAATAGGATCTTCCAATCAAAAGCTGTAAATCGTTAGCTAAGAAGAGTTTCCCGTTATTGCTCAAAGAAGATCTACCATAGGAAATTGCTTTGTTCAAATCTCCACTGAAATAATAAACTTCTGTAATGTAATAAGGCACCATGGATTTATAACGCGGTACATTTTCCACCGTTTGGAAACATTTAAGGGATTGCTCGTAATCTTTTTCATCCAAAGCAATAAACCCATAATAATAGTTGGCGTCATAATAGTTAGAATCTTTTTCGCTATTGCTTACGGCATAGAGTAGGGGGCTCGCACTAACTCGATCTCCTATCTGAAAGTAAGCATATCCCTTGTGAAATTTGGCGGTTGCCATATCTTCTTTGGATAGATTGCTAAATCCTCCTTTGGAATAAAATTTTATAGCTTCCAAAAATTTTTGACGTCTATAATAATATTCTCCTAGATGAAAACACATCATTTGGCTCCTTACCGGATCAATTGTTTCTTCTGCAAATTCTTTGGCATCTTTCAACATCGTAGAATCATCAAGGCTAAGCCCGGTTTCTAATGTGTAATACCTAATGTTAGCCTTGGTATTAGGAGACAATCCAGTGGAGTTGCGCTTGATGGAACTATTGTAGTATAAGGATTTGAATATAGGATAGGCAAGACTGCGCTGACCTTTTTGGTAATAGTCACGTGCTTGATTGTATTCCGTTTCAACACTAGAATTGGTTCTTAATGACGATTGTGCGTGCAACAATTGGAAATGAAAAAAACACAATCCAATTATCAACAGTTTTAGTGGACAAGATTTAATTTTCTGCATTACTTTACTAAGTGTTTTTCCTCAAGCTTTGATCTTCTATTTGTAGTTTTTTCTTTGCTTTTCGTCTTTGATTCTTCCCGAAACAACGTATTTCTTTTTCCAATA
>QFOI01000383.1 GCA_003241175.1 Pseudopedobacter saltans | reverse complement strand
TATTGAATATCAAAGGAGTTGCAGATAGTGCTATTATTTTCAGAGGAAATATTAATTTCAGTTTTATAAAATTTTTGGATAGAAAGGCTCAAGTTAAATCCGCTGATTTTTTTGCTTTGGCGAATTATAGTACGCCTATACCTAGCACTAATTCATGGGCGAGTAGATATAAAGTTGGTTTTTTGCCGATAGGTTTTACAAGTTCTACTATTTTGAATGATGCAGACTCTGATTGGTATTCCTATATCCAAGCAACTGTTACTACTCCTTATTCCACTCTCATCAACTCTACTGGCATTACATCAAAAGATAATACTCTAAAAGGTATTCTCACATCTGTAAAAGACTCGTCGGGACTAATAAGGAAAAAATATGACATTGTAACCCAGTTCTACAAGAATAGATATAATATCGATCTACAAAGAATTGGAAATGGTGAAAAATAAAAAAATGATAATAATGAATAGACTCGGATTTCCATCAAGGTTACTACTGATTGGTATTGGCACTTGGATATGTAGTTGCCAACAGCAAGAACCGGCCCGGAAAAAAATGCCAGAAACTATAACTGGAAGTTCGGACTGGGGAAAAAGCGATTTTAGTACAAGTAAACAATATAGTGTGCCTACAATTGCAGATTTATATTATGGAAATATTGATATTATCTCTGGTGGTGAAAGTTACCAATGTATAAGGATTAACCCTATTGATATGGAACAAGATTCGTCATTGTTTTCACTAGTGGATACTTATAGTGTTTTGGCCAATTTGTTGCTTCCACAATGGCAACAACAAGGCAATAAAGGATTGCTAATCGATCTTAGAACTAACGTGTCGTTAGAAGGTAAGAGATCAGATTTTTATGTTCAGCAAAAAGAACTTCGACCAATTCCTATAGTCATGATGTGGGACATAAACTCTGAAGGTCGAGCACAAAACTACATTCATAAAATGCAAAGTTTTAAAAATATTAATGTTGTTAAAATAAATAATTAGTCTAAAGTGAAAAATAATAAAAGCAAGTTTTTAAAATACACTATTTGCGCAGCAGCAATTACTTTTTCGACACACACACAAGCACAATTACCTTTCAAACTGGAAAAAGTACAACCTAAAGTTCAGGATTCAGTTAAAACGGATAGTTTGTCCAAAGCTAGAACATCAATCAAGCCATATAATAAAGTTATAACAAAAGATTTTACCTCTTATAAGGGATTGTTTACTGTTCATCGAAACAAAGATTTGGTATATTTCGAAATACCCGATTCCATCTTGTTGAGAGAAATTATGGTTATCAACAGATTAAGTAAGGTAAGTCCTGGATATGGTATTTATGCTGGCGAAGAGCTAGATCAAAATACTATAAAATTTGACAAAGGAAAAGATTCTTCTATAAAAATTAGAACTGTTCTTTATATCAATGAAGCGGATTCCAATTCAGCTATATTCAAATCTTTATCAAAGGCAAACGTTGATCCGATTATGGCTACGTTTCCCATATTGGCTTATGGAAAAAACTCTTCCGTTATAGACGTGTCAAAAATAATCAAGGATAAAACTATCATTAACTCTGTAACATCAAGTAATAGTTTAGCTAAAAATGCGGGTACAGGATATAGGGATATCAATATAGAATCCATAAAAGCATACCCTTTAAATGTAGAAATAAAAGTAAGCAAGAACACAGATTCCAAACTTAAAACATTACCAGATAACACACCGTTGACATTAGAGACTCAGACTTCTTTTATAGTATTGCCAAAAGTACCAATGGGTAAAAGGTATTTTGATCCTAGAGTTGGTTTTTTTGCAGATCGTATCAAACAATTTTCTGACGAACAACAAAAGGTTTCTACCAAATTTTTTGCACTGCGGTGGCGATTGGAACCTCAGGAGAAGGATTTGGATAAATGGAAAAAAGGACAGTTGGTAAAACCGAAAAAACCGATCGTTATTTACATTGATCCTGGAACTCCTAAGCAATGGAGACCTTACCTAATTGCTGGTATAAACGACTGGCAGAAAGCTTTTGAAGAGGCTGGATTTAAAAATGCAATTATAGGAAAAGAATGGCCTGGAAATGATACCACGATGGATATGGATGATGCCAGATATTCTGTACTTAACTACCTGCCGTCAGAAACGGCTAACGCTTATGGACCAAATGTGCATGACCCGCGAAGCGGAGAAATTATTCAGACACATATTGGATGGTATCACAATGTGATGCAATTAGTACATGATTGGTATTTTGTACAAGCGGCCGCCACCGATCCCAAAGCAAGAAAAGCAAGGTTTGATGATGAGTTGATGGGACAGCTAGTACGTTTTGTTTCTAGCCATGAAGTCGGTCACACTTTGGGACTGAGACATAATTTTGGTAGTAGTAGTAAGACGCCTGTTGATAGCTTGAGAAACAAGCAATATTTGGATGTACATGGACATACAGCTAGTATCATGGACTATGCGCGCTTCAACTATGTAGCACAACCTGAAGATAATATTCCTCAAAATGACCTATTCCCGAGAATAGGAGAATATGACAAATGGGCTATTGAATGGGGATATAAATATGTCAATGGTAAGAATGCTGAAGAAAATGAAAACATTTTGAAGTCATTGACGACAACTAGACTTCAAAAGAATGAAAGATTATGGTTTGGTGATGGAGAGACGCGTCGTTTTGATGCAAGATGCCAAACTGAAGACTTAAGTGACAATGTGGTAAAGGCTAATACATATGGCATTTTGAATCTAAAGCGGTTGGTTCCCAATATAGTTAATTGGACCAAAGAATCGAATGGGACGTACGAAGCGTTGACAAGTGCCTATACTTCAGTGCAAAGCCAGTATTTCAGATATATGGGGCACGTTTTAAAAATTATTGGAGGTATAAGATATGACGAACGTACAGATGGTGATCTAAGATCCGCTTATTTAGTAGAGACAAAAGCATATCAAAAATCGGCTATAGCCTTCTTTGATAAAGAACTTTTCACAACGCCCACATGGTTGATGGACACTTCTGTTATGAATAAAATCAATGTGCCTGTACAAGCTGATTTTACCGCTCCCAACTTCATAGAAGATACACAGATTAAAATGATTAATTCTTTGCTTAGTAAGGAGAAGTTCCAGTTGTTGCAAGAAAATACGACTCGTTTTGGCGATAAAGCATACCCGATCGAAGAGTACGTTGATGATATTCACCATGCAGTATGGAAGGATTTAAAAACTTCCCAAACATGGGACGTTTATAGAAGAAATATTCAAAAGTCCTACGTAGGAGCGATCATTGCTTATCTGTCTTCTAAAGATCCAAATAGTATAGAAAGTGACGTGTCTTCCGTCTTACGTTTGGACTTGGTAGCTTTGTTGTCGGAAATCCAATCCTCTTTGCCCAACGTTACGGATAAGATGTGTAAAGCTCATTTGTCTGATTTGCAGAATAGGATAACTTTTTATCTTTATCCCAACAAGATAGCTTCCTAATATCGTTTAATGGTATATGATTTAAAAGATTGACAACTATAATTGTTTCTAGTTGATTCATGCTATTATTATTTAGTACAATAGCTGTTTTATTGAAGAGTCGTTGATCGTCAACGGCTCTTTGAATATATACCGATAAACTATAGCCAATATTTTAGGAGTGAATTTTTTGTTTGTTGAGAGTTATAGAAAAGGGCTCC
>QFOI01000028.1 GCA_003241175.1 Pseudopedobacter saltans | reverse complement strand
AGACGCGAAAAAACGTTTGATACTTTTTTGCTGTTTGATAACCAATATGATTCCCGAAACGGTAATCAATATCAATAAAAATGAAGTCAATCCTATAAAGAATCTTCCCGTTTCGTGCAAAAACAAGGAACGGTGAAAAGACGTGACCGATTGGATAAATGCCGATTGGTCTTTGTGACCTGTTATTGGCTTTCCATTTGAAGGGTCGATATAATCATTTACCTCTTTGCCATCATTATCCAAACCTTTCACAACGACGTATTGGTGATCTTCCACACTCAAACTATTAATCTCCAAATAGTTGGCCTGTAATCGTGGCACCAATACATTAAGAGATATTGTGTCTATATTACGAGAGGCATATTGTGGACGTGGAGACATGGCGGCATCGACACCCAAAATAATTCCTGTAACGGATGCTATTGCCAAAAATAAAAAACAAGATACAGCCAACACTAGGTGGCTGTATCTCCATATTGATATCGTCATTATTTAAAACTATTGTACCTTACTAAAACGCGCATACTTTATAAAACCTGTACCATCCGTTTTTCCTCCCAAAGCCTCTGAGGTAAGTGGAACTTCCACATCCTTGACGTAATAAGGTTTGTCTTCCACTGCAGACTCAAATCGCAAAGTATAACCTTTGTTGACTTTTGCATCTTCAATCTCAATGACTTTGACACTTCGATCACCTCCAGTCACAGATGCGCCAGTGACAGCACTTAGATTTTCTTTCTTCTTTTGGCTGAACTTGTACCATTCTTTCCAATCCTTGTACCACTTCTTGTCTGCACCCAATATGTACAACGTTTTCTCGTATACTCCTTTTGGATCAACCAAAGATACTACAATATATGCACCGTCTCCTTGATAACTATTCATCTGGATCATGCATTTGTATTTGGTATTTTGTGCTTTAGTTGTCGGGATATATATTGCCATTAAAGCAAAACATATCAATTTGCATAATACTTTCATGTCACAACTATTTTATTTTAAAAACTCAACGGAAACATTTGCCTTGCGAAGATATTCATTTTCCTTAGCCAAGTCATATGCAGTCTCTCCCATTTCATCTTTGATTGTTTTGTCTGCTCCACTAGAGACAAGGTATTGTAATGTCTGGTCGTTTTTGGAAACCAGTGCTGCTTTATGAAGTGCTGTTGCGCCTTCATTATTTTTAGCATTAATATCCAAACCCAAATTTTCCAATGCTTTCAAAGCTACAAGATCGCTTTTGCTTGCCGCAATATGGTAAAGAGAATTGTGATCTTCAGGTAATTCGACAATATTCAGACCCTTGCTTTTCAATAGTTGCAGTTTCTCTGCAGTATCGTCATTAGCGCCACCTCTATTAAATCCTCCACGACCTGCTCTGTGCGAGGATATCAACACATAAGCAAGGTTTTGCCCTTTTTTGTCTCTAACTTTAATATCTGCACCACTTTTGACAAGCAATTCTATTGTTTCGACTGATCCACCTTTAACAGCGTTGGACAATGCTGACTCGCCAGCCATATTGATGGCATTGATGTTTTTGACCTTAGGCAACAAAGCAGTTATGAGTTGTACATTTTTAGTTCCGGTAGCCGCCATGAAGACGGTGTTGCCTTCTTTGTCTGTTTGATTGATATCCAATCCTTTACCTAAGAAATAATTTATGGCTTCATCTTGTCCTTCTTGTTTTACCAATGGGTGCAGTATAATCTGACCTTCTTTGTCGTTAGCATTAGGAGCAATTTTCAAATCATCAACTAGGTATTTGAATACTTCCACGCTAACAGGTTTACCCATGCGCCTTCCGCCACCGCCAGCAGCCATGAACAATGCATTACCAGTATGCTTAACACCTTTGGCATCTAACGTCTTTAACAATTCAATGTTACCACTCTTCGCAGCATAATCAAAGGCAGTCTTTCCATAATTATCAGTATCCTTTAACGAAAGACCTTGGGAGATCAAATAAGTAGTAAGCTTAAGATCCTTGTCTCCAGAGATACCTAGTAATAACAGATTTGCGCCGCCAGTGTATTTGGCTTTAGGATTGACACCTTTTTTGAAAAATGCTTCATATATATCAGGATTGCTTTGAGCTCTACTCACAGCCATTACAATTGGCGTCATGCCAAAATCCGTCTCCACGTCTAATTTAGCACCTTTGGTAAGAAGATAGTTCAATACGTCCACGTTACCGCGACTAGCTGCCGCATGTACATAGGTCAATTTTTCGTGACCTTGCGTGTTGACATCAATATGGTTCTGCTCAACGAGATATTTAACCACATCTAAAGAAGCCCCATTTAGGATCCCAGTGTAAACTACATCAAAGTTAGACCTAGTTTTGTCTGTAGGACTATTGCCTTCCGCTATAGTAGCTTGAACAGTTGCGACTGTAGGTTTTTTCTCCCAATAGTCGGCATTTAACAATGGATTTTTGTTAGGTTCTTGTTGGCCAAATTGAGCAAAAGAATTGTTCGCCAATAATGCGGCTATGAAGAAAAAAAGAATATTTTTCATGATAATTCTATGATTTAAATTTAAGTATTCATTTATTTACTATAAAAAGTAATCGAAATCAATCATCTGTAATTAAATGTATTATTAATTTTCCAGATGAGCGATACCACCAATACTTGTTGCGCCAGCAATTACCAATCCAGCCTTACCTATTGCAGTAGCAGGATCGATAACATAAATAGTTGGGGCTGCAGTTGTTGTAGTTATACCCAGATAAGCTTTTGAACCATCAGAATAACCCCAACTTACATTGGTAATATCATCAACACTAGGCAAACCAGTAACCCAACTAAATGTTTTATTTGCCGTATTAACAATCGCATATCTATATGCCGTAGCAGTATTACCTGGAGTGGTGGTGCTATAAAATTCAAGTAAGAAATTACTACCAGAAACATGATATACTTTACGGAAAAGATAACCACCAGATAAGGACTCGATATCGAAATAATAACTTTGATCAAAGGTATTTGCACCTTTTGCAATTTTTAAAGCTCCTGCATTTTTCGTTTTAGTTACAATAGGGCTGGCAAAAACATAAGTATTTCCATCGTCATCATTCGCAATCAAAGAATACCTTGCAGAACGATAAGAGCCTGACGCATACCCAATACGATTATCCGTATATTTTTGGATAACATTAAGATTAGAATCTAGTTTAATTGCAAAACAACTATCTGGACTACAATCTGCAGGCCATGCAGCAGAAATAAAATTACCATCTCCTGCATCTACAATACCAATAAGCGCAGAGACTCTTCCTGGGTCGTTAAATAGTCCTGTTGTAGCTAATCCCTTATTGCTAACTGCGGCATTGTTATTTAAGTCTACGAAGTAAAAACTAGTTCCAGTTGAGCCAGAGGATAGTGTTGCACTATTTTTTGCAGTAACAATATAATGGCTAAATGGTCCTAATGAGTTAAATCCATCTGTCAATTGGAACGAAGCTCCAGACTGAGCTAAAACACCAGAACTGTTTAATTCATAAATCTTACCAACCGCAGGATCCCCCTGTTGATAGTTCAATGCAATCATACCTTTTGTTCCATTGTATGCGTAATGCGTATAGGTATAGTTATCCTCTATTCCGTTTCCTACGATTGTAGTTGAGCCAGTATCCAAGCTATTGACAGATATAAAATAGGTAGAAGAACCATTGACGGCACCTACGACATATTTGCTGATAGTTGTTGAACCATCACCACCGTTGTCACCTCCGTTGGTATCTGCTACACTATCCTTTTTACTACAACTAGCAATAGTAGCAATCAAACCTAACCCTACTATCAATAGATTTTTTCTTTTGAATACTTGTTTTGTTAACATGACCATTATATGATTTATAATTATTGAAATTTTTTATTTTTTTGCTCTTTGTCTTTTTGTCTAAAGAAATAACGGAATTTAATGCTGAAACGTCGTCCCGGTTTTTGCAAACTCCAATTGTCAAATAGTCTTGCATCTGTAAAGTCCAACGCTTCAAAACCGATATTGTATCTACCATGTTTTAAGGTGTAACTTGCCGTAAAGTCATGAGATAATTGACTTGGAAGATTGTATTTAGTGCTTTTGTCTCCTAAGCTTTCAAAATTGAGGTAGAACATCCCTATAAAGTTGAATGTATAGCCAAGATTCAATGTATTACCCTTACCTAAGAAATTGTGTATGTAATAAGCCGCATCGCCGTTTCCAAAGAAAAAAGGAATGTTGGGCATACGGTCATTATATGTAACATCTTCAACGGATGATTGTGCATCTCGTAGTTGTCCTTTGTTGCGCTTATCCATATATGTAACAGTAGCGCCTAGAGTCCATTGGTTTTTATGATAAAAATGAATTTCCCCATCAATACCCCAGGTACTCACCCTACCAAAATTGACATATCCTATAGTTCCATATCTAGAATTCTGAACCTGTCTGATGAAATCAGTTGTCCATCTATAATAACCATTAACATCAATGTAAATAGTATTATCCTTATCAATTGTTTTATTGAGCGTCGCCCCCAAATTATAGTTCATGGATTTCTCAGGAGTCAAACTACTATTAGCCGTCGTTAAAACTTCATCTCCAAAAAGTTGCGTTTCAGTAGGGAGTTGTAATGCTCTTTCAAAAGAAGCTTTTAATTGCATTTCTTCATTTAAAAAATAAGTTGCGGCAATTCCATATCCTGAGGCACTAAAGGTCTTTTGCATTTCTGTATAAGAATAACGAGCAGAAGAGGTAGAGGTATCTTTAGGTCCAGTGACATTTTGATAATAATATTTTCCAAATGCATTAAAACTTAGCTTTTTATTATATCTATATCTGTATGCGATGCCCAATACATCATTTTTACTTTCTCTACGCATAGTATCTGCTGCCGACGCTTCATCTACGTTGGCTGTTGTAGAATTTTTTCTCCTGTAGCCGCTGATAACATTGTTAACCGCAATAGAACTTTTATCATCAATATTGTAAGCAAGGTTTGCCGTTGAGGTTACGTTGTTGTTGTAGAAATCTGACAAAGTATTTTCTCCGTTTTCACCTTTTGAGGATTTAACTCTATATTGTCCTAACCAATTGTATTGACGTGCAGCGGTATCGATACTTTTATTAGTGCTGTGATTATAGTTTCCTGTCAATTTAAAGTGCATTCCTTTTAGTAGAAAGTTTCTTTTTTCATATTCTAAAGAAGGCAAAAAACTATTGGAAGATGTACTACGTTTACCATAAACAATGTCCACTACAGTTGCATTTTGTACACCAGCATCCTCGTGTGCTGCTGTCAAGCCCAAAAAGAAACGATCAGCCCACCATTTTTTTACAAATCCAACTTTAAGTTGTGCAGTCTGACTTCGGTAACGGTCATTAAATCTTTTCGCCCAAAAATCTCCCGTCTCTGTTGTGGTAATTTTTCCATCATCTGAAAAGAAAGTCATCTGATCCAAATGCATTTTGTAGTTATTATCCGAATAGTTCATGAAAGCATTGACCAAGAAAGAAAAACCACTATTGGTCGTATGTCCAAAACTAAGATTAGCCTTATGCGTATTGAATGAACCGTATGAATAAGAGGCATCCACAAAAGTGCTTGCACTTTGATTCGTAACTATATTGATAACGCCACCCATCGCATCCGTCCCAAATTCAATAGGGACAACTCCTTTATATATTTCTATACGATCAGCAATGTTAACCGGAATATTATTCAACTGAAATGCAGAACCGAAACCACTCATCGGGACACCGTCCATAAATAATTTGACACTTCTTCCTGTAAATCCATTGAGAGAAATACTCGTACTAGACCCTAGCCCCCCACTTTGTCTAACCTTTACTCCTGATGCCCTATTCAGCAAATCGCTTAACTGCATAGTAGAGTTATAGTTAACCTTGGCATCTAATACAACAACATTAAAAGGAGATTCTCTTATACCTTGAATAGGAGATTTGTTTTGAACTTTAACCGAGTCAAGTTCCTTTGTCTTGAAATGATGGTATATGCTATCATGCTTTGCATTAGCATCCTTTCTCTGTCCGAAAGTATTGGATACTGTAAAAATCATGGCAATCAGCACAAAGATTGAAACCTTAATTTTTGTCTTTATTCTTAGAATCATTGCGTATTATTGGGTATTCTGGTTCGAGAGTGCAAAAGTAGATATGGCATCAAAACTATAATAGGGGAAAAAGTACTAATAATAGGATCAAATGAACCATTAATAGGGAAATACGTACCAGAAATATGAGTAACCGAACTATTTTATTCTTATTAGCAAAATGACAGTAAACAAACAAAACCCTGCATGGTATAGTTTAAATTTGCTGGAATTTTTGTCTTCTTAGAAAGAATACAATTATAGTATATTACAATATACCTCGCTTAATAGTGATTGATAATGAAAGTGGAATTTAGTTTGGATAGTGGTGAAAGAATAGTTGACATACAGACTTCGGTTGAGGCCTTATCATCAACTTTGATTGCTACCAATAAAGAAAAGTATATCAATGGATCGCATTTGATCAATTTCAAGACTATTCATACAACTGGATTAGCGTTGATAGAAACTAGTTCTATGGATGATCACCAACGAAAAATAAAACTTCATGTAACAGAACCTCATATTCTTATATCTTTTATTAGTAGAGCCCCAACGGAAACGGAATCTATCAACCAACTATCTTTGGCAGGATTGATACATTTAGCTTACTATGATACAAACAATATTTACGCATCATCTCTAGCTAGTCCGGGATTATCTTTTTTTATTATAATGACAAGAGAATATTATTTGAAAATATTCGAAAACGAAACATTCAGTAATTACTTTGACTTATATCGAAGTGTTCAGAAAAACATCCCATTTGTCGCTAAGGATAAAGAGTTTTTCTTCACTTTACCGATGAAAAACATTTTGCGAAAAGCATTCAACAATCCATTTCGAGATGCTATAAAGAAGTTCTATATTGAAGCAAAACTCAAAGGCTTAGTTTCTTTAATGCAAGAAGACCGCATGCACAAAATGAGTCAGGCAAATCAACACATAAGAGAGGACATCCTCGAAAAGCTGCATCAGGCCAAAGGCATACTAGACAATAACTATCAGGCTCCTCCAACCATACGACAATTATCAAGGATGATTGTTTTGAACGAAAAGGATTTAAAAACTCAATTCAAGTCTCTTTTTGGACAAACTATAAGAAATTATCTAGTTAAGCTGCGCATGGAAGCAGCTTATACCATGATTAATGATAAAAACGTTATGGTTTTTGAGGTAGCATTAAGACTAGGTTATAAAGACACCTCACACTTTATCAATATGTTCAAAAAATATTTTGGGTATACACCCAAATATTTCTGTAAACATGTCAAAATAACACAACTAGTATTATCTTTTATTGGTTTCACGGAAATTATAGGATTAGTATTCTGTGAAAGTATGGTCACATAATTCGTCATAGTTTTACGATAAAATAAGAAAAGCGACCAACTATAGTTGGTCGCTTTTTTAATAAATTACAACTAAATACTACTGAACCTTGCTAAAGCGTACAAACTTGATATATCCTGTTCCATCAGTCTTACCTGTTAATGCTTGTGTTGTCAATGGCACTTCCACATCCTTTTCGTGGTATTTCTGATCTTCTACAGCAGATTCAAAACGAATTTTGTAACCAGCATTTATTTTGGCATCTTCGATTTCGAATACTTTGACACTGCGGTCTCCACCTGTGACAGAAGCTCCAGTGACCGCACTGATATTGGGTTTCTTTTGATTATAGTAAGCATACCATTGCTTAAGGCTTTTGTACCATTTCTTATCAGACCCCATCACATACAAAGTCTTTTCGTAAGCACCTTTGGCATCAATCAAGGATACGACTATATAAGCACCATCGCCTTGATATCCATCCATTTGCACCAAGCATTTGTACTTGCTAGATTGAGCAAACATACATACTGGCACAAACAATACTAAAGATATCGCCAATGTTCTTTTCCAAACTGATTTCATTATTTTTTGTTATTTTAAAAATTCAATTGATATATTTTTCTTGGATAAAAATGCATTTTCCTTAGCGAGGTCATATGCCGTTTCATCCATTTCGTCTTTTAGATTTTTATCGGCACCGATGGATAACAAATATTTCAATACATTGTCATCTTTTGCCAATAAGGCCGCTTTATGCAAAGCCGTCATTCCCTCTGCGTTTTTGGCATTGACATCTATATCCAAACCTTGCAGTTTTTTCATCAAAGGAATGCTCTCTTTTGCCGCTGCAATATAGATCAAGCTATTGCCATCCTCTTGTTTGGCGTTGAAAGCAACACCTTTCGCTTTTAGAATTTGCATTTTTTCAGCAAACTCGTCCTTCACAGGCTCCCCGTTAGGATTACCTCCAGGACCGCCTGGACCACGACCACCACGTCCAAAAGATTCCACTAAATAATAGGCTAGATTGTTGCCCTTGTTGTCTTTTGTCTGCACATCAGCCCCCTTTCCTATCAGCAAAGATACAACGTCTGCACTATTACCTTTAATAGCCAATGCCAAAGCCGTAGCTCCAGCATTGTTTTTCTTATTGATATTGTCAACAAGAGAAACCAATTTTTCAATAGTTGTTAGGTCTTTATTGTATTCACATGCCAACATGAACGGCGTATTTCCTTCTTTGTCTGCTTGGTTGACACTTACACCTTTTTCAAGAAAATAATTGACAATAGTCGTTTGTCCGGGTCTTCTCAGAAGATTGTGAAGGACATTTTTGCCTTCGGCATCTGTTGCATTGGGTTTGATACCAAGTTCTACCAAATACTGAAATACCTCCAAAGTAGCACTACCACGACGAGTTCCCTCGCTCGCCATCAACAATGCACTATTGGAAAACTTCACTTTTCGATCTCTTAACTGCTTCAAAACCTGTAGATTACCGGCTCTAGCAGCGTAGTCAAAAGCCGTAGCTCCGTTTTTGTCGGTTGATTGTAGAGAAAGACCTTTGGATACTAGATAGTCTGTCAATTTCAAATCAGAGTCTCCACCAATTGCCATTAACAATAGATTTGCACCATCTTGATAGCTGTGTTTTAGGTCTGCACCACCATCTACCAATGCTTTTACAACAGCCAAACTATTTTCCGAATTAGTACTGAAAGACAACGGAGTAGCACCGTGGCTGTCTTCCATATTGAGATTGGCACCTTTGCCGATTAGATATTGGACCAAAGGCAGATTTCCTTTCATACCTGCCCAATAAATGTAGGTACGTGCATCATGCGTTAATTTGTTGAGGTCATTGCCTTTCTGTTCTAACAGATATTTGATCACATCCAATGATGCTCCAGAATTAATGGCCATTACGGTTGGGTCAAAAGCCATTCTGTTTAATTCGGACGGACTATTACCTTTAGCTATTTCAGCTTGAATAGCGGTAATGTCAGGATTATTTTTCCAAAATGAAGCGTCCAAAAACGTGTTAGAACTCGCTTGTTGGGCAAAAAGCCCAGAAGACCACATCATCGTGGCAAAAACAACAAAATACTTTTTCATACAAGTTATGCAAGGTTAAGATTGACTGTTTTGAAAAAATAAAATTACACCAAACAGTATCTTTAGGCCTTACGATATCGGGAAAAATTGCGATTTTTAACCATTTTTAGTGCTTTTTCCGCTTAAAAACAAGAATTGCCCCAGTGGCATTTCCCATAATATCCGTCTGTACGATATTGGAAGTGAGTTCCCAACCTTCACTTCCCAATTTGTTAAGCATACGTTCCATCTCTTTTAAATCGTATTCCGAATCGAAAATCTTTGCATTTTCCTTTACTTTAATGGTTTTGTATTCAAATATTTTCATGGCAAGACATTTTTTCATTATTGGGTAATTTACGACTTTTTTCCTTCCTTGTTCAAGTCTATGAAGTGCTTTACGATATAGGGAAAATCTTTCGCTTACCCGACAAGCAATAACACTACTTTTTATATTTGTTGCATGTTTAGACGAATAATGCTCGCAGCCACGGTTATGTGCTCGTTTATGTGTGCCTCCGCACAGCAATACGATTCCACTTATACGCTTGGAAATAGATATACGCTTTCATCCAAGCTATTGAAAGAGTCCCGCAAATATTGGGTGCGTCTTCCGAGAAATTATAACCCAACCGAAAAATATCCCGTTATCTACGTTTTGGATGGAGAAATGTATTTTCCTATCGTGAGTACGGAACAAGGTTTTTTGGATGGCAATGAACGTATTTCCAACAACAAAAGCATCGTTGTCGCGATTGAAAATACAGACAGAACAAGAGACTTGACACCCACACCTTCCATCAGCGAAAAGGGACAAGCCACCATGGAAAATAGTGGAAAAGGCGAACAGTTTTTCCAATTTATCCAAAAAGAACTCATCCCACAAATAGAAAAGCAGTACAACGTAACCAATAGAAGAATTCTGATTGGACATTCGTTTGGAGGTCTTGCTGCCACTTTTTTCTGGCTGAAACACCCTGATTGCTTTACCGACTATATTATCATCGAGCCAGCATTATGGTGGGACAACGGAAAACTTTTGTCGGAAGCAAAAAATGCATTCGCCACAAACAACTACACTCCTAATAGCCACGTTTTCCTAGCATTTGCACGGCAAAAAGATTCTTCGGATACCAAATCCATTGACTATACTTTGCAAGTAACCAAACCAAAAAATATTTTATCCAAAAGTCAATATTACCCAGCCGAAAACCACGGTACGATTTTCATTCCTGCTCTTTATGATGGATTGCGTTTTGTTTTTGATATTGATCCATCCAAAAGAAAAGAAGGTCCTCGCGTGCCGAGAAGCAAGCCTAGCAGATTGTAAGTCAAGACAACGGTTTGGAATCTATGAATTTCATATTGGGTTGATGGTACACTTTTGTATACGGTTCTATGCTGTTGGTCAGCCAAACGTTACCGCCAATAGTCGAATGATGTCCGATGATCGTCTCACCGCCAAGTATAGTTGCTCCGGCATAAATGATGACATTGTCTTCAATTGTTGGGTGTCGCTGCACTCCAGCCAAAGCCTTGTCAACGCTTAATGCACCTAATGTAACACCCTGATACAATTTGACATAATCGCCAATGATACAAGTCTCGCCAATGACGATGCCTGTCCCATGATCAATATGCAAATATTTTCCTATCTCAGCAGCCGGATGTATGTCAATACCCGTTCGCTCATGGGCGTATTCGGTCAATATCCTTGGGATCAAAGGAAGCCCATCCAAATACAACTGATGTGCCATCCTGTAAATACAAGTCGCCAAAAAACCTGGATAGGTCCTCGTAACTTCATGAATATTGGAAGCTGCAGGATCTCCTTCAAAAATGGCTTGTGCATCCATTTTCATTAAGTCGTACAGGTCGGGTAATCTTTCGAAAAAATGGTTGACAATCTCGACATGATCGCAATCGGCACAATCCTTACTCTTCAGAATAATGTCGTACAATTCATTTTCCAATAGTTTAAAACTTGCTTTTAGTGCGTCAACAGTTTGTAGCTTTTTGGAACTACGTTCAGGGAACAACATCCGAAACACTTCTCTTCCCCATTCCCATATCCTAACATTACTAGGCATGTCTTGTGCCTCTTGGTGCTTGACAAAAAGATATTGATAAAAATCGTGCATGGCGATTATTTGTATAACGCAAATGTATCGCAAATTTTATTAGTATATAAAAATAGTAGACAAATGAAAAAATGAAAGAGAGTATTATTTGATGAGCGTTCCTATAAAAATATACAACCATACAGCAACACTGGCTACCATCAAAGAATCAAAACGATCTAAAAATCCGCCATGTCCTGGCATGATGGTGCCGCTGTCTTTTACATTAGCCATACGTTTGATTTTGCTTTCCAATAAGTCGCCTAAAGTACCGAAAACGGCAGCAATAGCTGAAACAACAATATACATTTGTAAAAATCCTTTGTTGATAGCAAAATAACCAATACAAGTCACCAATACTACAGCCAGGATAGCACCACCAATAGTTCCTTCCCATGTTTTTTTAGGAGAAATCTTGCTGAAAGGTGTTTTCCCGATAAAAGAACCGACTATATACGCCAACGTGTCATTGAGCCAGATTGAAGCTATCAAGGTTAATACAATAAAAGGGTAACCTTCATAACTCCATTGGGAAAGGCTAATGAAGCAGCCCCAACTAATCGAAACATACAACCAACCCAATCCAGTGTATTTCAATACACCTTTCTTGTAGCTAGGTTCAATCAGCATAGAGATGAATGCATAAGCAATGCCTAAAAGCATAATCCAAAAGCCAAAACGTCTCATCGGTAAACTACCAATATCCATCAATTGCGTATTCCACAATATAAATCCAAGTCCAGCAAGACTTCCCGACATCTTTACATTGCTGTCTACCTCTTTATATCTTGGATCGATCTCCCCTGCCAGTTTTTGAAATTCATACCAGCATCCAAAATGAACAACAACAAACAGTATCAACAAAGTCCAGTTGTTAATCAGTAAACCAGCCAACATAACCAATACGAAAATGATAGCTGTAAGAGCTCGAGTCTTGAACGTTGCAACATTAAAAGCCATGTGAGATTAGATTTGAGTCGTGTTAGTGTTTTGTTTTTGGACGTATTTATACAAAAGGGTAGCAAGGAAAGAGAACACAAATACACCTATTATCTGGTAGTACCAAGGCATTGATTCGTTCATTTTTTCTTGCGTCAACTGATTTTTGCTAGACAACACATAGAAAGTAACCACCGAAATGGCATTATTGAGAAAATGTATCAAAATATTCAGTTTCAGGTCTTTGGTCCAATAATAGACGCAACCCAATAGCACACCCAAAAATGCTCTCGGCAAAAAACCATAGTAAGACATATGTATGGCACTGAAAATAATAGAAGTTACAAGGATAGCCAAATAAGGTCGTTTGAACCACTTAACAATAACATTTTGAAAGGCACCACGGAAAAAAGTTTCCTCAAAAATAGCCGGCAGTAAGGCAACGAGCACCAGCGATATGATTAGATCTGGAATGCCTTTCATCTGCATCAGTAGCATAATCTGGTCGTTATAGGCATTCTCCAAACCATGAAACAATTTAGCTAAACGGGCTGGAAGTGGAATCCATTGATTGAATGAACCAAACAAATCCGTAACTGGCAAAGAAGCAAATGCGATTAAAACAACCAATATCCAAGTTTCCTTACTTGATTTAGTTCTTACATGTAAAAAATCTTTGGGAGGACGTACGATTTTTTGGAATATCCATACCGGAAACAAAAAAGTAAAAAAAGTACCAATAACCTGCATCCAACGTATCATCGACACATTGGCAGGATCGGTCATAGCCGCAGCAAGTCCTGTAAGGCTTATCCCTTTCAACAAAATCGGAACCAACGCCAATACGTTACCTATTATCATACCAACGAACGCCATTCCTACCAAAATCCCAAACTGTGACGCGGGACTATATTCAATCACAAATCTACTGGGAATTGGATTTTCGGGTATTGAAGATGTGGATACTGAAGATTGGTCTTCCATAAAAAAATAACAACTTAACTTTGCGGCGAAGATACGTTATCAATTGACAATGGACAGTTGACAATTGAGAATGAATTGAAGAACGGTTCGTTATCAATGGAATGGACAATTGAGAATAAAATATTTTAGTCATTTGACTTTGAAATTGTGAAGAATCATTGTCAACCGTCCATTGTCAACTATCAATTATTTTATTATGGCTCAGATTGGCAATATTGTTTTACCCGAATTTCCTTTGTTACTCGCTCCCATGGAAGATGTGAGTGATCCACCGTTTCGTGCTGTTTGTAAAGACAATGGTGCCGATCTGATGTACACGGAGTTCATCAGTAGCGAAGGACTGATTCGGGATGCCATGAAGAGCCGCCAGAAACTGGATATTTTTGAAGAAGAGAGACCGGTAGGCATTCAGATTTTTGGGGGAGATGAAGAAGCTATGTCTATCAGTGCTCGTATCGTGGAGACAGTGAATCCTGATCTCTTGGACATCAATTTTGGATGCCCTGTCAAAAAAGTGGTTTCCAAAGGTGCTGGCGCAGGCGTATTGAAAGATATTGACTTAATGGTTAGGCTGACCGAAGCGGTCGTAAAAAGTACAAATCTACCTGTAACGGTAAAGACTCGTTTGGGTTGGGATAATGACAGTTTGAATATATTGGAAGTATCAGAAAGATTGCAAGACGTAGGCATCAAAGCACTTTCCATACACGGTCGTACACGGGCTCAGATGTATAAAGGGCATGCGGATTGGACATTGATAGCCAAAGTAAAAGAAAATCCTCGCATCCAAATTCCTATTTTTGGAAATGGTGATATTGACAGTCCTCAAAAGGCCGTTGAATACAAAAAACGCTATGGTGTTGACGGTCTGATGATCGGTCGCGCTGCGATTGGTTATCCTTGGATTTTCAGGGAAATAAAACACTATATCAAAACGGGTGAACTATTAGCGCCGCCAACCATACAAGAGCGTATTGATGTCATCAAAAAACACCTTACCAACTCTATGAAATGGAAAGGTGACAAATTAGGTATATTGGAAATGCGCCGTCATTACGCCAACTATCTAAAAGGTTTTCCTTCCGTTAAAGATTTCCGAAACCAACTGGTAAACCTTAATACCTACGAAGAGATTGAATCTGTATTGGATTCCATGATCGTACGCTATGATGGATATATTCCGGATAGAGCAATAGCGTCCTACCCGGAAGGAGATGCTTGTTCTTGTGGTTAAATATTACCAATGGTGATGGTGAGGTCTTCCTCCTCCGCCATAACCATTGTATCCATGGCCACGCTCCACTACACAAGAACTGAAAGAAACAGCGACTGCAAAAAGTGCAAATACAACTAGAAGTAGATTCTTTTTCATGACTTAAAATTTTTATTGGTAAATAAATCTGTTAAGTAAGAATCCAAACTAGATGCCAGCCACATTTTAGAAATCGATATTTACGTGAACGCTTTTTTTTATTCGGTCAAATAAATTGATAGTGTATTTGGTCGATGCCAATTGCTAGTTCGTCTTACTGCTGGATAGATAGCCATAGAAGGATATAGGCGTTTGATTGAGACTTTGTATTTGTAAAGTACCATAACCATCAATACCAAACGAAAGAAACAGTTGCTGCACGTCTTTAGTGTTTTGAAAAGGAGGCAATCCTTTGGGGACAATAGTCATTTTGAACATTTTCTTTGCCTGTTTTTCATTCTTGATAGCATAATTTTTGGTAGCAAACTTAATACCTCCGTCACCAGGATTGGTTGGAGAAACAAACCCTCTTCCAAAATAAGGAAGCCATGCAATAATCGAATCGTTTCTCATATCAAACGTGTACTCAGAAGTCAACTGGATCACGTTACCAGTCATAGGTTGAGCAGTTATGGCATGAAACGTAAACTGTTTACTTTCCCACCAACTACTTATGGAATCCCGGTTGTCCTTTGTCCTTTGAGCTGTTTTTGCAGAATTACAAGACGTAAATAAAAGGATAGACAAAGCAATTGTTGACAGAAGGGTTATAGGCAAGCTTTTCATATTAAGAATTGTCATTGGTTATTTAATTTAATCACACTTAAAGTTAACCATTTCAATGCATATGAAATAATGCCACATCTTAATTATTTTTCCCTTGTGCATTTAGGTACTTACTCTTGTCAAGATATCCCTTTTTTAAAAACCTCTCCCTAACCCTCCCCTTCGAGGGGAGGGAATATGGGTGGGGTCAATTATTGTAGGGAAGTTTTAAGTACTTTCTGGAAGAATATACGAGTGAAATACCTATAGTAAAAACAAAGAAAGTACACTAGTGCGCTAATATCGCTCTGGGCTCGTTGATAGTGTCTGTCTCGATCAAACCATCCCTTAATCGAATGACTCTTTTCGCATACGCAGCTATATCATCTTCATGCGTAACCAGGACAACCGTATTTCCTGCGGCTTGTATTTGTCCAAAAATTTCCATGACTTCGACCGAAGTTTTACTATCTAAGTTTCCTGTGGGTTCATCCGCCAACAACAGTGCTGGATCATTGATAATGGCACGGGCAATAGCGACGCGCTGTATCTGCCCACCACTCATCTGATTGGCTTTGTGGTCATGACGAGAGGCCAATCCCACTTTTTCCAATGCAACCATGGCTCGGTCTATTCTGTCCTTTTTCGGAACACCCGCATAGACAAGAGGAAGCGCTACATTCTCTGCAGCAGTCAAGCGTGGCAACAGATTGAACTGTTGGAACACGAAACCAATCTCATTGTTTCGAACATCTGCCAGGCTATCATCATGCATTTTACTTACATCTTGTCCATTTAGAATGTATTGGCCGCTCGTTGGCGTATCCAAACAACCCAAAATGTTCATCAGCGTACTTTTCCCGGCTCCAGAAGAGCCCATCAAAGCCACATACTCATTTTTGAAAATATCCAAAGAAATACCCTTTAGTACAGGGATCTCCTGACCGCCCATGAAGTAGCTTTTCCTTATTTCGTTCAAATGTATGATGGCAGACATAAGCAGATTTATTTTTGAATGACTTTTGGAACTTCAAAAAATGTTCCGTCTGTAGCTGGCGCATTTTTGAGACCTTCTTCTCGAGAAATAGAACCCTTCACTTCGTCCTCACGCAAAACATTGGTTCGGGTGCTGATATGCAAAAGCGGCTCTACTCCCGTAGTGTCCAACTCGTTTAGTTTTTCCATAAACTGGATGATTTTTTGCAAATCCGACTTGATGACGACTTTTTGCTCCGCATCAAATTCCAAACGAGAAAGATCCGCCAAATTGTCTACCAATTGATCCGTAATTTCTATCATTAGGCAAAAATAAGTAATGAAAAAACGCCAAACGCTTAAATAAGGAAAAACGGCTTATTTAGGCTAAGAATGGCGTTCTTTTCGTATGAAAGGATATGTAAACTAGTGATTGTAGCCAGAATTGTAATTACTAATTGAAAACGGTCGGTCTTCTTCCGTAATCCCTTTGGAGGTGTTTGGTTGATTACTCATCTGAAGTGAAAATGTTCCACCCTTCATCATTTCCTGATAGGTAAGGTAATTTTTGTCGTAAGTCTGCTTATTTAACTGTGCAGATTGTACGTAAGCATTCTGATCCGTGTTGTTTTTAGCATCAATAACGAATTTGTTACCATTTTCCAGCTTAATCGTGATTTTAGAAAACAATGGACTTCCCAATACATATTGATTCGTTCCCGGACAGACACTGTAAAAACCCAATGCACTCAATACATACCAAGAAGAAGTCTGCCCCTGATCCTCATCACCAGGATAGCCATTTTCCGTACTATTGTACAATTTAGTCATGATTTGCCGTGCATGGTATTGGGTTTTCCAAGGTGCACCAGCATAATCGTATAGATATATCATATGCTGGATAGGTTGGTTGCCATGCGCATATTGCCCAATATTGGCAGCCACCATTTCTGTCATTTCGTGAATCAAGCCGCCATATGTATAATCGCCCGATAAATCGGTCATAAAAATTTCAATCATTCCGTCACAAAATTAAGTGAAAGATATCGCATCGACATGCGATATCTTTGTTTATCGTA
>QFOI01000382.1 GCA_003241175.1 Pseudopedobacter saltans | reverse complement strand
ACAATATGGGAAGCAGTGAGCAGATGTTGAATGCTTCATTACCGTTGGCCATGCGAGCTAGTGATGCTTTTCAAAATTGTATTGAGCTGAGCGATGGTGTGTATAAGGGCGAAAGACTCTTGTTTGATCCCCATACCAAGATTTTGACGATCTGGGGTAATCAGGCTTTGCATTATTTTAATAAGGGTGACAAGGATTCTGCTTATTGGTGTCTCAACCAAGCTGCGATAAGGGGCGGCATCAATCAATCTGTTTTAGGTTATTTCAAGCAAGTCATGCAGGAGTGTGGACAAAATGCCTATTTGTTTACCAATGGAGACATGTACGTGTATTACCTCACTTATTTGCAAACTGTACAAAATTTCCGTCCGGATATCAATTGTGTCGATTTGAATTTCCTGCAGATGAAATGGGCTGTGCCTTTATACAAGAAAATGCATGTCATTTCGGATTCTATGGCTTTAGCTATGCAAAACGGTGGTCGCAATATTATGAACGATAGTGCAACTGTTTTGAATGACAACAGAGATGCCATCGGAGGAGATTCTTTAGTTCGTTGGAAAGTGAGTAAGCCATCTAATCTAGCAAAAGGTGATTTCGCTTTTTTAAATTTGTTGCAGAAAAACGAATTTAGAAAAGAAGTGTTCATCGCAGCCGATGTCCCTTCCAATATGCGTCTGGGGTTGAACGTGGACAATTTCTTGCAGTTGCGGGGGTTGACGTTTAAGATGGTTACAGATACAAGTTCAAGTAATCTCAATTTTTTGGAGTCACGCCTTTCGCGTCTTAATCCAATACCGATCGATGATACATCTTTCAGGAACAATCCTGACAATATACAGGTTTTGAATAATTACCGTTTTGCTTATACGGCAGCAGCTGTTATGTCTTCGGCCAAGAATGATCTGAAATTAGCACTTGATTTGATAGATCTTTCCATTCGGAAATATCCTGAAAACACATTACCGTTTTATGCTGTCCAGACTAAGGATTGGTTTTATAGTTTGAAATCTCAGGCAGAGAAAGGGGAACCTTTGAAATGGTAGAAATTTGGTAGTTTTGGAGGATGAAAACACGCTATTAAAATAAATATTAATAGAGCTTTTGTATTGTCGTTTAAATTCAGTCTTTTTGCACCTAAATCAGGAGCAATAATATTTAATATTATTAACAAATAATGGGACTTTTTAATTTTTTTACGCAAGAAATAGCGATGGACCTAGGTACCGCTAATACCTTGCTCATACATAATGAAGAAATAGTAGTCAACGAACCCTCTATCGTTGCCTTAAATCGAAATAATCCAAAAGAGGTCATTGCTGTTGGAAAACGTGCGTTGTTGATGCACGAAAAAACACATGAAAGTATTCGTACTGTTCGCCCATTGAAAGATGGTGTTATAGCAGATTTCAACGCTGCGGAACTGATGATACGTGAGATGATCAAAATGATCTATCCGAAAAAGCCTCTTTTCCCTCCAAGTTGGAGAATGATGATCTGCATTCCTTCCAGTATCACTGAGGTAGAGAAACGTGCTGTTCGTGACAGTGCGGAGCAAGCTGGTGCCAAGGAAGTTTATTTGATTCATGAACCAATGGCTGCGGCAATCGGTATTGGTATCGATGTAGAAGAGCCTGTTGGTAACATGATCATCGATATTGGTGGAGGTACTACAGGTATTACAGTCATTGCTTTGGCAGGTATCGTATGTGATCAAAGTATTCGTATTGCTGGGGATGAGTTTACGGCTGATATCATGGAGGCTTTGAGACGTTATCATAGTTTGCTAATCGGGGAACGTACAGCTGAACAGATCAAAATCCAATTGGGTGCTGCCATGAAGGATCTGGATAGCCCTCCAGATGATCTTCCGGTTAATGGACGTGACTTGGTGACAGGTATTCCCAAACAGATTATGGTAAGTTACCAGGAAGTAGCAGAAGCGTTGGACAAAAGTATATTCAAAATAGAAGAAGCCATCCTTAAGGCATTGGAAACCACTCCTCCTGAATTGGCAGCGGATATTTACCGTAGAGGTTTGTATCTGACTGGTGGTGGAGCCTTGTTAAGAGGTTTGGATAAGCGTTTGAGTCAAAAGATCAAATTGCCAGTACACATTGCGGACGATCCTTTAAAAAGTGTAGTTCGTGGTACAGGTATTGCGTTGAAGCACTATCAACGTTTCCCTTTTATCATGCGTTAAAATATAACACCTAACTAAAAAGAATCGGAATTGCGTAATATCATCATTTTCATAAGACGGTATATTACTTTTTTCACGTTCTTGGTGTTGCAGATCATCTGTATCAGTATGTTGGTTCGCTACAATGCCAGTTATAATGCTGTTTACATCAATGTAGCCTCTTCGTTTACAGGTTTTTTTGACAAAAAATACAATGATGTTGAATATTATTTTCAACTGAAGAAAACGAACAAACAACTGGCGGACGAAAATGCAATGCTCAAGAACGTTATTATGTCGTCTATTGAGAAAAATGGTGATACGAGTAGCAACAAGTTACAGTCGCGTATAGATTCTTTGTATCGTGACACACTAGGCAGAAATACAAAGTATCTATTTTCTGTGGGGAAAGTGGTCAACAACTCCGTCTATAGCGAAAATAATTATATCACCATTCAAAGGGGATCGGCAGACGGCGTAACTACCGATATGGCTGTAGCTGGACCAAAAGGGATTGTGGGTCATGTAGTTTCAGTAAGTAAAAACTACAGTGTGATCATGAGTTTGCTTAATCACAACAGTCGTGTCAGTGTTACACTTAAAGGAAAACCATTTACCGGAATTGTCGACTGGGATGGTGTAAATCCAACAGAAGTATTGCTACATAACGTTCCCAAGAACATCAAAATCAACAAAGGGGATTCTGTCGTTACGAGTAATCTTTCCGAAAGTTTTCCTCCGGGTTTGATGGTGGGACGAGCAGATAGGATTCGTTTAGACGCTGCTTCCAATTTGATGGATGTAGTATTGAAAACCTCAACGGATTTCAGCAACCTCCAATACGTGTATCTGATTAAAAACGTTTTTTATACAGAGCAGAAAAGTTTGGAGCAAGCAACGACACAGCAACAACCAGTAAGGGCAAAATAATGAGTTTATTATTAAAAAATATCATTCGTTTTTTCCTGTTTATTTTCATACAGGTTTATATATTGGACAAGATTCCAATGATAAGTCGTTTTGCCAAACCTTATGTTTATTATCTTTTTCTGTTATGGTTACCATATACAATGCCGCGTTTAGCACTGTTAGGAACGGCGTTTGTATTTGGATTGACGATGGATTATTTTTCTGGAACACCTGGTTTTCATGCGTCAGCCTGCGTATTGATTGCCTATTTGCGACCTTTCTTGCTCAATGTATTGTTACCACAGGAAAAATCCGAAATCAGTTATATCGAACCAGGTGTCAAAAGTCTTGGATTCCCCCAATATGCAGCCTATATTTTTATATTGACATTTGTGCATAATGCTTGTTTGGTCTTTATAGAATGGATGCGTTTTGGAGATATATTGTATTTCTTGTTGAAAGTGATATGTACCACGGCAATCAGTTTGTTGCTGGTGGCCATTTCCGAATTGCTTTTTTTGCGAAAGTCTCGATTCAAAACCAATTCAGCCTATTAAGACTTCATCATTCCTATTTTTTCTTTAGAAAAAATTATCCTCTATAATATTACGTTATGAAAT
>QFOI01000027.1 GCA_003241175.1 Pseudopedobacter saltans | reverse complement strand
CACAACAAATATCCAAGTAATAAGAAACTAATACACGATCAACCTAATGTTGAATATTTTTAATGAACAAATCATAAACGTTTAAATCTATAAACATATATAGATTCTATCGATTCTTCAATTTTAGTAGAAGCATTTTTATCGAATCTTAGATAGCCATCATTGTCGAAATGAGGAATCAAACCATTTGGAACAATTTTACTCTTAAATTCGGATCCGCTCAAAATATATTTTGCTTTAAAGAATCCGGCTCCTGATTTTCGGTAATCAATACATATTTCCTTTTTGCTACTATCTATTGTCACAATTGTAGAACTATCTTCGATGTTAATCCATTTACCATAAACATTCTGATTCACACCATTTTTATTTTTTTTGCAAGAGAGAATAAATAGGCAAAAGGAAAAAATAAATATCGTTTTAAATTTGATCATTGCTAATTTCCTTTATAGCAAATTCTTTCTCTTCACCTCCAGATATTTGTTGATGGTATTGGCCGTCAGATTTTGAGGGCTTGTCAATAGCGCCATGATGCCGTAACGATGTAATTCCTGTACGATTAGTTTTTTCTCAGCATCAAATTGTTCGGCTATAGTTTGTGTGTACATTTCCTTTAGGTTCTCTGCTGGTTTTTCAACCAAAGACTTTACAATACTATTTTGAAAAAATACCACCAATAGTAAATGAGTCTGTGCAATTTTGCGTAGATAAGGTAATTGTCTATGCAAGGCTTCCACAGATTCGAAATTAGTAAACAATATGAGAAAGCTCCTTTGTGTAACTTGTCGTTTTATAGTTACGTATAGTCTTTCAAAATCACTTTCTGGAAAACTTGTTTTCTCGTGGTAAAGATGTTCCTGTATACGTAGCATCTGTCCCGGTTTACGATCCGAGATCAACAAAGTTTCTGGCTTCTTGGAGAATGTGATCAGTCCAGCTTTGTCCTCTTTGTAGATAGCTATATTGCTCAATACAAGTGACGCATTGATGGCATAGTCCAACAAACTCATCTGGTCAAATGGCATTTCCATCAAACGACCTTTATCAATTACGGAATAGATAGGCTGACTTTTTTCTTCCGTATAGTGATTGACCATTAGCATTCCTTTGCGAGCTGTCGCCTTCCAGTTAACAGTACGATAGTCGTCGCCGATAACATATTCGCGTATTTGGTCGAACTCGAAACTACTTCCTATTTGCTGCAATCTTTTCTGACCCGTATCCTGCAACTGATTGTGCAACGCTAATAGTTGATATTTGCGAAGTTGTTGGTACGAAGGATATACGGCAACATCTTTGGGTTCACCTTTTTTGTATCGCTTTTGTATCAGACCTAAAAGACAAGAGACATAGTTGTTGATCGTTCCGAATTGGTAGACACCGCGCTTGACAGGACGTAAAACGTATTTGTAGGTATGGTCTGAGTGCGCTTGCATTTTTGTTTTAAATGCAATATCACGACGTTGAAACTGTATGGGAATTTCATCAACTATAGTCAAGTGTATCGGAAAGGAATACCGGTTTGTAATATGAAGTACAACGTCGTTATTGTCTCCATTGCTAAAACGGCTTGGCATTCTTCTGTATGCATCCAAACCTTTTTTTCGAAAAAACAACAATATGTATTCCACCAATAACAAGACAATAAATGCCCAAAGAAATAACATCGGAAGCAAACCGAGAGCGTCCACAAAATGACGGATCATCAATAGTGCGGACACGATGCCCCCAACTAGGTAAAAGCGACTAGTCAGAAACAGATCTCCAATATATGTTTTAAAAAAACGTTTCAAACGATGGTTGGATTTATAGTTTAGAATCTATCTTGGAACCTCTACTTTGTTGACAATATCTTTGATCACTTGCGCCGGTGTTCCGCCTTCCATTTCTTTTTCAGGTGTGAGGATGATGCGATGTCCCAATACGGATGGTAAGACGTAAACAATATCATCCGGCGTCACAAAATCTCTACCTCTCATGGCGGCAATAGCCTTGCTACTGTTGAGAACTGCGACGGATGCGCGAGGACTGGCTCCTAAATACAAGGACTTGTTATTCCTAGTGGCATAGATGAGTGAGGCAATGTATTGTAAAACTTTTTCCTCAATATGGATTTGTTGGACTATTTTCTGTGCTTCAATAACTTGTTGAGCAGATAAGACTGAAGTTACGGCACTTAAGTCAGTGGTAATGCCCGATTGTGATTTTTGCAGGATATTGACTTCCTCTTCCAGTGTTGGATATCCAACATCTATTTTGAAAAGGAAACGGTCCAATTGCGCTTCTGGCAATCGGTAGGTTCCTTCTTGTTCAATAGGGTTCTGAGTCGCCAATACGAAAAAGGGATTTTGCATGGGATAGGTAGTTCCGTCATAGCTGATCTGGCGCTCTTCCATAACCTCAAACAAGGCCGCTTGGGTTTTCGCTGGTGAGCGGTTGATTTCGTCAATCAAAACTACTTGCGAAAAAATCGGTCCGTGCTTGAACTTAAAACTACCTTCCTGAGGCAAAAATACCGAAGTACCAATGATATCTGTAGGCATCAAGTCCGGTGTGAATTGTATACGCGAAAAAGGAACATCAATACTTTTAGCCAAAAGTTTGGCGGTCAAAGTTTTGGCAACGCCAGGAACGCCTTCGATCAGTACATGTCCTTTTGCCAGCAAGGCGGTAACTAAAAGTTCGACCATTTTTTCCTGACCGACAATGACTTTCCCGATATTGCTTTTTATCTGTTCAACGGCTTGCGTTAAAGTATCTAGTTGTATTGAATTTTCCATGATTATTTTTTTGCCTTTTGGTAAAAGGATTCAATGTTTTTGTATAGACTTTTGAATATTTCGTCGTTGTATTGCGTTTGCAGGGCAATGATTTGTTCACGAATAATTTGCAGTGATGGCATATCTACATTGCTTTTCTCTGATAGTTTTTTCCAAAAATCATCCGTAGTAACATCTTCTGTATTAAGTTGTAGATGGTCTCGGATATATGCCAACCAACGATAGACCTTTTTCTCAAAAATCTCTGGTCCACTTTTTTGATTATAGTATAGTGACGAGATGGTATTGATAAAATCCTCTGTCGTGTTGCGTGGAGGATTGATAATAGGAATCAGTCGTTGCCTTCTTTTTCCACTGAAAAGAACATACAAAATCAGCAAAATCCAAGCCATGTAAAAACCAATACGCAACCAAAAATGACTTAAGAAATAGCGAAAAGGCGTCTGCGCTTCCCTGTCACGTCCCTGACTATAATATTGATCCCAATATAAAGTATGGATTTTTTTAGGTAAAAAAGATAAAACCTGTTCCGTATAGTGATAGTTGTTTTTGTATAACTGAAAGGCATTGCTGAAACAGATTGGCGCTGCATGCAGATACATGGAACCCTTTCCAATATTTATTTTAATGAAATTGGTACGTTGGTTTTGCTCTATGACACCTAGTTTTTCGGTTATGTATTTTTTGGGAAGAGAGTCGAAATATTTGTCGATGGTTCCAGCAAAGAAATCATATCCTTTTGGTGTTCGGATAGTGGAGTCGGCAAAATTGACTCTGGAAGAATCCAATACATCAAAAAAATACATATGGACACTCGCTCTCAAACTATCGGGCAAAAAATTACCGAAACTTTCTGCCGAAAGAAAAGCATAGTTCCCGTTTTTGACAAACGTTAGTAATTTCTTTACTTCTATTTCGGTAAATGGCAAGGACGGAGCGATCGCCATATAGACTTGGTTACTATCATTTTTATCCAGGTTTTCATCCATAAAATTGTAGAAAGGAACAGTCGTATTTTGAATTTTGACCTCCTTGAAAAGACTAGGGAGACTTTTATGCAAAATATAGGTATCGTAAGGTTTCTTTTCGTCGTCTCGTAAGGTCTCGACCCATTCTGTCGGTTTGGGCGCCGTTAACTTTGTGAAAACAAAAAGGACAAACAAAACAATGAATGTAATTACCAGGTTTTTATATCCTTTCATCTGACATCTTTTTTAGGGAGGTGAAAGAATTGTTTTTTAACTGGTCAAAAAGACCTTTTACATCATTATAGTCTTCCAAAGTTGCATTATGCTCTCCATACCATGCAAAATCAAATGCGATACTTATCTGTTTGAAAAGGGAAAAACCCTGCTCATCCATATAAGATCGGATTTCCTGTATATAGTCATGGTTCGTTTTGCCGGCTTGCCATTTGATAGCTTCTCTGTCATCCATTATTTTTAGAATGTATAGATAGCGTAACCGAATGGCTAGTCTATAATTATTGGAGGCCAATGCCTTGGCTATTTTTTCTTCGAAATTGATTTCGTGTATGTTCTCGTCCTGAATTGAAGCAAATTCAAGATCGCTTTTGTCAGACTTGGACCATATACCTGAAGTCTTACCAATGTACCTATAAGCAATGAAGACAATAATTAAAATAGAGAGAATGACAACAACCGTCCAAAAAGAAGTCCTTCCCGTCTGGGTACTCATCATCTCGAACCATTTTTCCAATAGCCACATCTTTAACCGATCCCACCAAGTAAGCTGCGGGATCAATTCCTTTTGATACTGGAAATCACGGTCTTTTTCCCATCGTTGAAGTTGCGTTGTGTCAAAGTGCCGAAAATGTTCGGAAGCTTTTTGTGCAAATCCAACAAAGAACAAAACGAGATTCAATAATATTAGAACAGAACGTTTCTTCAAGATTAGTCTTTTATAAAAGTGGTTGCGCGGTCTTCGTCATCTCCCGTATTAAATCCATTGTCCATGTTTTGGATACGTGTCATCAGTCCCGTACCATTGGATTTTTCCTCCAAACTGAAATACTGTATGCCAATAGCCAAATACAAAAGAATACTAAACGCGGAGCTAAAAACTTGTACAATGCCCATAAACATGGCACTGACAAATCCAATATCCTTTGTCGTAAAGTATGACAAGAGTCCTGTAATCCCACCAACTACAATACCAATTATACTAGCGCAAGAGGTATAAATAAATCCACTTAACACATACAATCCCAACGAGGGCCAAAAATTTTCTTTTATAAGCACAAAGCACCTTCCAAAAATGCTTCCCAAACTTTTGTCTTCTTCTACGACTACTATAAAACCAAATGGTGCAAATACCGTGTACAGATAAAAACCAGGGAATAAACATAAAATAAAACCCAGACCAACGAGAATTCCTAGAATCAAACCATAAAATACAAGGTATAGGATGTTCTTTCTAAATACGGTCCAAACCTCGTCCAAATTCGGGGAAGTGTTTCCATTTTGTTCGTAAAGTTTCAGGTAGCAAGCTACCACACCATAGACAATCATCTGTGTCAATAAGGAAAAGAAGATCGTTAGAAAGTAGAATGGCGAATAAACGGTACTTAACGAGTCATATTCGTCATAACTAGTACCATTGATGATACTGCTCCAAATGCCACTAAAACCTCTGGAATACAAACCATTCAATACGCCTGCTGCCAATATGAAAATGCCGCATATCAGAAAGAAACTACGCAAAAGAGGTCTAAACTCCTGTTTCAAAAACTGGAGTATGTCATTAAGTGCATCACTGAAATTCCTTACTTTTCTAAGTTGGATTTTTTCTGAAGCCATTGTGCAAAATTATTTTTCTTGGAAGGAAATTCCTCCGATTGATAGTTAAGAATACGTTTGTGTAACCTATTGGGATAGATGACAAAATAATAAACCAAAAAAGCAAGTGAACTACCCAATATCAGCAACCTCAGTACCAGTGGCATATCAGCATACCTAGTGACAAAACTTTCAAAAAAAGCAGCTACTATAAATAAAGGAACCAATCCTAACACGATCTTGACTCCGTCTCTTGCTGATCTTGTCAAGGATTGCCAGCGACTATAAGTGCCAGGAAACAAAAGGCCAGCTCCCAATATCATTCCCGAAGCGATTGCTATGACGATTGACCAGATCTCCAAAGTACCATGTATGAAAATGACAGTTATGCTTTCAAATCCTAAACCTTTACTAAAAAACATATATTCAAATGCTCCTAGCATGATACTATTTTGCATATTGAATAATATGGGTCCAATGCCAAAAACTATTCCTGAGACAAATGACATCAGTGCCACTTTGATATTGTTGATAGCAATGGAGAAAAACATTTCTACTTGTCCAGAATCTGCGTAAACGTTGAACGGCTTGCCTTTTTTCATGTTGTCCAAGGTCATGTTGACATAACCATCACCCATGATTAAGCGCACATAGTTCTCATCATACTTGGCGGAAACAGCACCAAGTGTTATAAAAAAAACCAATATCAAAAAAGAATAAAGAAAAAACCTTCGGTATTGAAAAAACAATTCTGGAAGTTCATATTGCCAAAACCAGTAAAATCTGCTTTTGTCTTCTTTTTTGTTGATATAGATCTTTTGGTGGTATTGTCGTGTTAATCCATTGAGAAAGGCGAGTGACTGACCATTGGGGTAAAAAGTACGACAATAGGCTAAATCATCCGTAAGTTCTATGAAGTCATGTGCCAGTGAAGCCGAAGAGGTCTGAGCGGTTTTGACCCTCATTTCCATTTCCTTCCATTTGTCAGCATTTTGCTTGATAAATTGGCTTTCCTTCATAAACGGTTACAAGATTTTTGGATAAATATAGGAGTAATTTTCTTTCTATTCATTTTTGTTCTATTTTTCGGTTATGAATACGTATTCTTTAGATACTACCCAGAATATTGCAATTGACTACCCTTTGGCAGGCGTTGGAGATCGTATATTGGCAACCTTGATTGACTTTTTAATTGTTATAGCCTATTTTTTTGTCATTTTTGTGCTATTCCTATATACTCAGGCAGGTATTGAGTCTAATAGTGCTTTACAGGTCATAATGATTGTATTTTACCTGCCTTTAATGTTCTACAATTTAGCATGCGAAATCTGGATGAATGGACAGACTTTCGGAAAAAAAGCAATGCATATACGTGTTATGAGTTTGAAAGGAGGAAGCCCAACCATATCCCAATATTTCATACGATGGTTACTGAGATTGATCGATATAGGTATTGGCTACGGGCTCGCTGCATTCATTGCTGTGGTTGCTACCGAAAAAAGTCAAAGAATAGGTGATCTTGCTGCAGGCACTATCGTCGTGAAAACCAATGTAAAGGTTGGTATTGAAAACAGTATTGAACAGTTACAGGCGGTGTCTACTATCTATGAACCCAAATATCCTGAAGTGGAACAGCTTGACTACTCGGACATCAATCTTGTCAAAGATGTAATCAATACAGTTAACAAAACTAATAACAGCATGTTGGCTCTTGAACTGTCCAATAAACTCGAACAAAAACTAAGTATAAGTCGGGGCAATATGGAACCTATCAATTTTCTCTACACTATATTGACGGATTACCAACAAACACATTAATGCTCCTTTAAAATTGTTATCATTCATTTTACTTGAAAGGTTTCCCTTGCAAATTTTTACCTTTGCTCTCACATGGCACAGAAAAAATTGCAGCGGTTTGCAGATATCCGCACGTTTGACAATGTATTGGAATATCCAACGGAAATGCCCAATAAGTGGAAAGACGTTTTCCAAAACGACAATAGGATTACGTTGGAGCTTGCCTGCGGAAAAGGTGAATACGCAGTGGGTCTTGGAAGATTGTATGCAGATCGGAATTTTGTCGGCGTAGATGTGAAAGGCAATCGCCTTTGGAGAGGTGCCAAGACCGCTTTGGAAGAAAATCTCCAAAACGTGGCTTTTTTGCGAACACAAATTGACAAAATCGACAATTATTTTGGAAAAAATGAGGTGAGTGAAATATGGATTACTTTTCCAGATCCTCAATTGAGAGGTGCTAAAATTAAGAAGAGATTGACCCATCCGCGGTTTTTGAGATTGTATCAACAGATATTGACAGAAGATGGCATCATAAATCTAAAAACAGATAGTCCTGATCTCTACGAATTTACACTAAAAGTAATTGAACTGTATGGGTTGGAGCTATTGGTTGCTAATGATGACATTTATAAAGATTTTCAGGTATCACCGGAACTATCTATTCAAACCTACTATGAAAGTTTGGATATTGCTGGTCAAAATAAAGTACACCACATTGCCTTTCGTGTCAATAAACAAATGCCTTTGGAAAAAGATATGGAGTTGAAGGTTTTGTGTGGCGTAGAGACAAGTAATTAGAGAATAGCTTTTGAAAAATATTTTAGGTCTTGCAAATGTGCAAGGCCTTTTTTCATTCATAATTTGTTAACACCTGATTAATGTTGGCGTAACATGTTAAAGATATGTTTGCATCCATTAAACAAACAAATAGTGAAAAAAGTACTAACCAGACTGACTTGTTTTTTTATCTTGTTACTGATCGTTGCAAGATCTACGGCACAGACTACGCAAGCTTCCATCTCTGGTGTAATCACCGATGAATCCAAACTGCCTGTTGCGGGAGCATCGGTAACGGTTAATAATCAATCCACAGGTTTTAAGACAACTATTGTATCCAACGCAAAAGGCTACTATACTTTTAAGGAGTTGCCATTGGGCGGTCCCTATATTGTATTGATTCAATATACTGGTTATAAAGAAGAAAAGAAGGAAGATATCAATCTTAATCAAGGGGACGCTATTATTGCAAATGTTACTTTGGTAGCTCAAAACAACACACTGGATTCAATTGTTATTAGCTCTAGTTCTAGTCGAAAAATTCCAGATTTAGGAGCTACCACAACTATATCAGTGAAAAACATGAAGTCATTACCTATCAACGGTAGAAACTTTACCAATTTGGCTGATCTTTCCCCTTTGACTGGAAGTGGTGGTAGTATTGGTGGACAACTGGCATCAGGAACAAACTATACAATTGATGGTACTACGGCCAAAAATCCGACTTCCGCAGGACCATCGACAAGTCGTAGCGGAGCACCTTATTCTATCTCGATAGAAGCAGTTCGGGAGTTCAAAGTTGTAACTAACCAATACGATGTGACACTTGGAAGAAGTGGCGGTGGTACAATCAGTGCCGTTACTAAGGCAGGTACTAACAAATTGACGGGTTCGGTTTTTGGTTATGGGCGTGCCAATTGGTTATCAAGTCCTTACGATATTCGGGGAAATAAAAGAAACAATGACTATTCAACATATCAATTTGGATTTTCTTTAGGTGGCCCGATTATTAAGGATAAGCTACATTACTTTATGGCTTGGGATCATCAGATTGATAAAAGATCTTTAGTAATTGCGGACGTGCAGTCGCCTTCAGATGAAATCAATTTTAGAAGTACGAAAGTTAAATTGGATAGTTTCGTGAATATTGCAAGAACGCAGTACGGAGTATCTAATAATCCACAGTATGGTTCTTTTAACAAAACACGTCAATCGGATGCTGCGTTTTTAAGATTAGATTGGCAGATTAATGATAAGAACTTGTTGACAATTCGTGATAATTTCACCAACGACAACAACAAACTTGGATTGATAGATAATACATTTATAAATCTTTACGAATCGGCTGGAAATGATTTCAACAAGGATAATAGTTTATTGGCAACTTTGCGATCTACTATCAGTAATGGAGTTACCAATGAATTGAAAATTCAGCATTTGTATACACATCAAGATAGCAAGCAAGGAGATGAATTGCCGGGGGCATTACCAAGAGCAATTGTAAGAAATGTACAGTCTACTAGATCCGACGGAACTAAATTGTATGCGGATATTCAAATTGGCGGGCATCGTTTCGGTCAGGAAAATTTTACAAATAATGTATTGCAATTAATTGACAATTTATACATCAGTACGGAAAAAGTAAACTATACATTTGGTATTGATTTAATGTATACCAACGCTAAATCCTTATATGGAAGCGAGGTAAATGGAAGATATGAATATAATAATCCTACAGATGGTTATATTGATTTTGCGAATAATAAGCCTAGTGCGTTTTATCGCGAAGTTCCATTGGTTGCGGACCCTTCTGTTAAGTCGAAAATTTTCAATGGCGGGGCTTATGCACAAATGCAAACCAAAGTGGGGAAGGGATTGGATTTCACGGCGGGCTTACGTTTTGACATGGCAACCTATTCTAAATCGCCATATAATCAACAATTATTTGATGCATTACAGTTAAGAACAGATAATAGAATAAAATCGTTTGTTCCACAACCAAGAGTCCAATTGACTTGGGATGTCAATGAGCATCACACAGACTATCTGAAGTTTGGTGCAGGTATCTTCTCTTCAGATATCAACAACTATATGATTATCAACAATCTTACTTTTGATGGTAAGCATTATGGTACTGTAAGCCTTAATACGGGAGCGGGCGATGTGATTCCTCCGCCTAATTTTGTACAATTCCGAAAAGATTTATCCACGGTTCCGACATTTCAACAAAGTCAGGTGGCCAATATTGACATGACTGGTCCTAAGGCAAAAGTTCCAATCGTCTATAAAGCCAATTTCAACTATACAAAATTTATCAATAGTAAATTAAGAATGGGTCTTTCTGCTTATCTAACCTTAGGACGGAACAACTATATGTATGTGGATCGTAACATGGTAGCACAACCTTTCTACACGATTCCTAATGAAGCCGACAGAGGTGTGTATATTCCTTTGGATAAAACGCCTACAGATGCGAAATCGGGTAGTTTCTTGGATGGAAGAATTTCCAAAGCTTTCGGACGTGTATTGGAACTTAACAGTGAGGGAAAGAACAATACCTACACATTTGTCTATGATGTAAACTATAAATATTTCAAGGATGGTGAAGTTACTGCGAGTTACACTTGGAATGATTCGAAGGACAATACATCATTCAACGGTAATGTGGCAAACTCGGCAACTTTGAGTCTTCCTGTCAAAGATGATCCGCGTAATTTGAGTCAAATGGCCTATTCCAATGCGCAATTTCGTCATAAAGTTGTATTTTATGGTACAGCACCTTCCGTAGCTGGCTTTGTTTTTGGAGTGCGTTTTACAGGTATTGGAGGAACGCGTTATAGTTTCCTTTCAGGTGTAAACAGTAATCAGGATTTCGTTGTTGGAACGAATGATTTAGCTTTCGTTTTTGATCGAAATGCAGCAGGGACCGCTCAAGCTGTAAAGGATGGACTGAACAAATTAATGAACAATGGAGCAGTTGGTAGTAGTTTCAAAAACTATATTGAAAAGTCGTCTGGCAAGATTGCTGAAAGAAACGGCGGAGTCAATGGTTTTTATGGAACGGTTGATATAAGATTGGCGAAGTATATCAAACTTGGAAAGACAAATGGTGTTGAGTTTTCGGCAGACGTATTCAATTTTGCCAATATGCTAAACAAGAAATGGGGCGCAAGTCGAAACTATGGGAATTCTAATCTTTATGGAGGAAAAGCGTTTAGTCGAACCACTAGAGAGTATACATACAATGTCACCGCTACAGGAGTGGCCGCTCCTGGAGGAGATCCTTATCAAGTGCAGATTGGAGCAAGATATAGTTTCTAAGTGGAGAATATTATGACTTAAAACTGTTTGGTCATAAAATTTTAATCTTTATTAACAATTAAATTAAGAACTATGAAAAAAATTATTTATTGTTTGATGTTTATCGCTGTATCATTATTTTTTTTATCCTGTGAAAAAAGAATCCAATCGAAAGAAACGGATATATTGCCTAAAACCGTGAGTGGAGGTAGGCCTCTACCAATAGGAGATATTAACTTGCAACCTGATTGGGATTGGACGCAGCCAAACTGGATCACATATTTTAAAAATGCGAGTGGCTCAATTGGAAAAATAACAACAATAAATCCATTTTTAGATCCAAGTCAAAAGGTATATGGAAAAGTAAATCCAGCAAAGGCAGATATGTATCCATCTAAGGGTTGGATGTTAGTTGCTCGGGATTTTGGTACGGAATCTGATGCAAATAGTTATCCTTTCATTATTTTTTATAATAAATATAGAGGCATATTAAGGATATGTATTTTGAGGACGAATGATGTATTGTCTTCATATCAAAGAATAACATTAGGATTTGCAAACAATTCGTCATATCCTCCACTATTTAAATACATTTTTGGAAATAACGTGAATAGCGAATCTTTACAAACATCAATAACAACAGCAGGTGTTAATGAATGGATGATTGCAGATTTTGATGCAAGTGGATATAGCGAAAATATTGATGAATTCTCCGCATTTAATATTTCTCTTTCTGAGGTTGTAGAATCAGAAATCAATTTGGCCGGTAATATAAAATTAGATGGCACTGCGCAGCCATCAGCTAGTGGAACTCCCAGTACCTTGAGTCAACTAAACTACATTGGGAATTTTTATGCTTCAACAGTTGAGGGAGCTGCTAAAGTTGTTAAGACTACTGGAGACGAGTTTAAAGAGGGAAGCGCTTCACTTTTTATATCGTCCTTTTATAAATTACTAAAAGGTTTTTCAGGTGGGAATGGCTCTGTGTACAATATAAATTTAAGCGGTCCAATAAAGTTACAGGGATCGTTAACGACATCATCACCTAAAACTTCATTTAGTGTTTATTTGAATAATAAACAAGGATTAAATAATTATAGATCATTGCAAGATATTCCCTGGGGTGTATTTATGATCGGAGATTTATCATTTGTAGAAAATTATGGCAACAGAGACTATTATGAAGATAATCCAAATGGAGGTGACCCTATTTTGCGAAGCGGAGATTTGATAAAAAGCGTGATTTTTGAACCAGGTTTTATTACTAAGGCGTCTTTTAAGGTCAATCCAGTACTTGCCAATGATATTGAAACAATTGAATGTGTAACTATAGAAACAAATAATTGGACTTATGATATATATGGACAGATGACAAATGGGGGCGGAATAGTTAAACCAGAAACTACAATAAGTAATTTTCAAAAGTTGGAGATATTTGAAAATGATCAAGAGAATTTGGCCCTTTCATCAACAAATCCTGGAGAGGATGATGTTTTTAAAATAGGAATAAAAATAATGTTCAAAAGCGGAGATGTTGTTTATAAAACTATATCAGTTCGCCACAATATTTGATTCAAAGCTTGTATTTAATTTTCATGATTATATGCGAAATCCAAAGATTTTCTAGGACTTCGCATATAAAGAATTGGAGATAATAATTAATTGATTTTTATTTCTTGTCCTGCTTGTTGTGCTTCTGGATCTTTTGGAAGACTGATGGCCAATACGCCATCTACATAAGCTGCTGAAATCTGATCCGTTAATACTTGTCCATTCAGTTGAAACGAACGCTCGAATGAACTTAAATCATTCTCTTGGTAAAGAAATTTTCTTTCGGAAGTGTCTTTTGATGCTTCGTAGGAAATGGTCAATACATTGTCTTGAACGCTTAACTTGAAACTGTCTTTGCTCAATCCTGCGGCATATAGGCAAACTAAAAAGGAATCCTCGCGCTCTTCAATATTGACGGAAGGTGTATTGCCAAATCTGTTGGCAAACATTTGTTTCCAGTTTTCTTTATTACCGAAAAAACCTTCGCCACATCTGCCTTTGAATGAACCTCTTCCAAATCCGTGTCCATGTTGTCTATTTCTATCGTTGTTTACTGTATTAAAAAACATTGTTGTAAAATTTATAGTTTAAAAATTGTGTTTATAAAATGGGAATGATTGTTTTGCTACTATTTGTTTTGTTGTAAATAGGTTGGATCTTATTTTCGTTGTATACTCTTTGAGGAGCAACAGGAAGTAAATATCTTTCATTCAGCATCATCTGTTGACGTTTTCTTCTGACCATTTTGAATGCTAGTCCACCTATTGCCACTAAGAAAAGTGTTGTTATAAGGAGTTTGACTACCGTCATCAATACAAATGCTGCAATACTCAATAAGGCTATCAATCCACCTATCCTAAGTAACAACATAGGAAAATTCTTTTTCATGATTTTGTTTTTAAGTTAAAAATTGCTTTGTTATAGTTGAAGACGTGCAACTATAATTTTTACTTTAAGGAAACGAAATATTTTTTAATAATGGATGAAAACAGAAAACGCACATCTGCGTCCAGATGTGCGTTTGTATATGTGGAGTTATAGTATTTTATCTTCCACAACGTCGTTTCCACTCTTCGCGGAACCTATTTCGTTCTTCGTCCGACATACTGCGGAATCTATCTTTGAATCCTTGACCAAATCGTTTGTTATCGCCGCCTTTTTTCCAACCAAAATTGCCAAACAAAATCCGACACAAAACCAGCAATCCCAATGCTTGTGGATATTTCAAGGGTTTTACATTCAATACTTCCGGAAGGATGGCATTCCACAGCCAATATACAATTGCGCCTAGCAATAGGAACAATAGTATAAACAAGGGAGCAAAAAATATTTTACGCTCTCTCCTGATTCTTCTATTTCGAAATTCTCCGTTCATTGCTATCCGTTTAATTCGTCGTAAAGATATTGTAGTTTTTTTCTGATATGCTTCACGGCATAACCTTTTCTACTGATAATGGTTTTGATATTTTCGTTTTGCTCATTGGCGATTTCTTGGAGTGTTTTTTCTTCTATTTCGTTTTGCATGAAAACCAATCGTTGATTGTCCGGAAGTTCATCCAATGCGTCCATTAAAGTTTTCCAAAAAAGATCTTTGAAAAATTTGAGATCAGGACTTTCAGAATCGTCCATCAATAGGATTTCGCGTATCTGTAGATCACCGTCTTCCGTCTCATAGGAATAATCTTCCAATCGCTCGGGTTGTTGCTTGCGATAAAGATCGGTGATTTTGTTTTTTGCCACATAGTACAACCATCCACTAACACTTTCCAGTTCTGCCACATTGGTAAGGCGACTAAGTTGCACCCACACATCTTGCAAAATATCCTCTGCGTCCTGCACACTACCCACTTTACCTCGGATAAAGTTGAGTAGTTGAGAGCCATACCGCTTGACGACCTGTGTAACGGAGGAGGATTTTTTTTCAGACATTATCAACGACAAACTGTTGTTCATTTGGTAAGGAAGACGAACGAGATTTTCTTTTACTTTAATTTTTAGAAAAAATCTTTCACTATTTTCTATTGTCCAATATACAACATTCGGATGATTTCTGTGAAACGCTATGGCAGTTTGGAAAAGTCTATATCAGGTTTTTGGTTTCCTAATGAAGTTCTGGAAAATGGGCTATCTGCAGGCGTAAAATTGCTAAAAAAGCCACCGTTTTTTAAGAAAAACTGGTTGTTTTCAACACCACCAGCGTAATCTTTACGGTAATTTTTGCGTCCGGTATTGTCAATGGTAAATCTTGCTTTATCTAAAGGTAACCATTCTCCATCAGCAGTACAAACCCATTGATTACCATAATGAGCTATACGGGAAACGTTGCCCATTTCTGGGTCAAAATTTTCTAGAAAAGAATGTAAACCTTTCAACCAAGTGAAGGTTTTTGGTCTTTTAAAACTAGCAATCAAAATCCATTTTTGTAATTCCGGTGCATAAAAATAAGCAGTGAAATCCGTTGTACTATCACTATTCGGTTTGCCATGTAGGAGAAACTTATAAGTATTTCCCGGTTTCCACATATAGTTCAGATAGCTTTGTCCACCTGATCCTTCATTGCCAAATTCCCCAGCGTGAACATTTTCCCCTTTTTTAAGTAATGTGATTTTTTTGTCTGCAGGTATATCTTTAGGGTTATCCGTACTGAAAGGACTCCAAACCGAAAAAAGTATATGCCTCGTGTCAGTACTATTCACTTGAAAACCAAAATAACCAACATTGAATCCATCCGCCATATAATAGGAACCAATCGGATCACTCCCGATAGGCACAGTAACTTCATTGTAAAACCATTCTATATTTTTCTCTTTAGGTGTTGCATAGTTGAGGTGAACAGATGGCCCGCGTCTTCCCCAATAGTAAAAATTATCTTCATTATTCGGAACAAAAACCAAATCACCTTTGACCGAAGGGCCTTCAATATAAATCGTGTCAATATCAACGGAAGCCTTAGAAGAAAGTAGAGTCAATTGCAATGATTGGTATCCGGTATCTTTTATTTCCCAAGTTCCTAGAGCAATCTTTTCCCAATCTGTATTCTTGATGCTTATAGTTTTGGAAGATTTTTCAAGTGTTGCCGAGATATTGGAAGTGCCACTACTCTTTGTATGAAAAGCTATATTGAGTTTGCCTTTGTTTTGGATGCGGAAAAAGGTTGTGAACTTTTTTTGAGTGTCTTTCCATCGAGCAATATTGCCATTGAATCGCCCATTATTAGAGATCGGCGTTTGGTAAGTATTACCTGCTGTTGGAATGGCGATCTGTGCATGTAGATTGAATATCAATATCAAAAATAGAGTTGCAAAAGGAAGTTTTTTGCGCATAATAATCGAATTAAGAGAACAAGGTACTATAAATAAAAAATCAATGGAAACGCAAACGGTTTCTTCCTAAATCGACCATATTGAAAAGGAAGTTTTAACTTGCATACATGTTTACAGGAATCATAGAATCTATAGGAACAGTTAAAGCAATAACGACAGAAGGGACAAACAAAAGCTTTTGGATAGAATCCATATTGACACCAGATTTGTCTATTGACCAAAGTGTGAGCCATCAAGGCGTTTGCCTGACGGTTGACCAAATTAAAGATGGAGAATATCGAGTGACCGCCATCGATGAAACACTTAAAAAAACCAATCTCAATACTTGGAAAGAAGGAGATCGGGTCAATCTCGAACGTTGTATGATCATGAATGGAAGACTAGACGGTCATATTGTACAAGGTCATGTGGATGCCACAGCGGAATGTATCGCCAAAGAAGAGAAAAACGGAAGTGTGGAGTTTAGTTTTCGCTTCCCATCCAAATATGCTGGTTTGGTTATTGAAAAAGGCTCTATTGCGGTTAATGGGACAAGTCTGACACTTTTTAACGTAACAAAAGACACGTTTACCGTGGCAATTATTCCTTACACTTACGAACATACGAGTATTCACCAAGTTGCTATTGGCACGCAAGTCAATATAGAATTTGATATTATCGGAAAATATATCCTTCGTCAAGCTGAATTGGAAAAGCAATGATGCAGATTGGATTAATTTCGGATACACATGGCGTATTGCCAGAATCTATATTCAAACATTTTGCAGATTGCGATGAAGTGTGGCATGCCGGGGATTTTGGAGGAAATGATGTGGCCAAAAAACTAGCGGATTTTAAGCCACTACGAGGTGTTTATGGCAATATTGATGGAGCAGATATTCGCTCAGAATTCCCAGAAACCAATATTTTCCAAATAGAAAAGGTGAAAGTGGTCATGAAGCATATTGGTGGTTATCCTGGTCGGTATGCTCCAAGCGTCAAGGAAATGCTGAAAATTGCGAAACCCCAACTTTTCATCAGTGGACATTCGCATATATTGAAAGTCATGTATGATCCAGCTTTAAAATGTCTCCATATCAATCCCGGCGCTGCGGGTATTCAAGGTTGGCACCAGGTGCAAACGCTGATCAAATTTAAGATCGAAGGCAAGGAAATCAAAGACTGTGTCGTCATCGAACTCGGCACCAAAGGAAAAATTTTGGAAAAATAAGCTTACAAATTTGGTGGATTTTCAATTAATTATATATTTGCAGCCCGTTGAACGGAAATGGATCGGTAGTTCAGTTGGTTAGAATGCCGCCCTGTCACGGCGGAGGTCGCGGGTTCGAGTCCCGTCCGGTCCGCAGAAATAAACTTAATCCCTTG
>QFOI01000381.1 GCA_003241175.1 Pseudopedobacter saltans | reverse complement strand
GAGCTTATTGGAAATGAGTGAAACTGAAATCAACAACATTTTCCAAAGTAATACCCGTCACACATCTCTAGATGCACCAGTTCATGAAGCTGAGGACGTAGCTATGGGTGATTTGTTGGAAGGCAGCGATGATACGGACGATGATGTGATGAAAGATTCGTTAAGAGAAGAAATACGTCGCGTATTGAAATCTCTTAGTCCAAGGGAAGCAGAAATCGTTAATGCTTATTTTGGATTGGATGGGGAAAACGGTATCACAATCGAACAGATCGGTCAGAAGTATGACCTAACTAAGGAACGTATACGCCAAATCAAAGAAAGAGCTATCAAACGATTGCAGAAAGCACGTTATAGCAGCGCATTAAAAGCATATTTGGGCTAAGACTCCGAAGTTATCGAACAATATTTTTTGTTTTGTTTGGCTGGTTTAACGACCAGCCATTTTTGTTTTGATGATGGAAATTTGGGCAGTTTTTAGTGGAATTAATAATTTTAGTTTTCTAAGCCTTAACTTCACCCTTTTAAAACAAGGTAGATAGGATTTAAAAGAGATTTATGCATTCGTTTAATGAGTTATTGGATCAGTTTTCGGATTTTTTTTCAACACAAAAATTTCCTGGACAACCTGCTGCACTGTATGACCCTTGTGAATATTTTTTAGGTATTGGTGGTAAGAGAATAAGGCCTGTTTGCTGCTTGATGGGAAATGAGCTCTTTGGAGAATTGCATCCGGATGTTTGGAATGTGGCAATGGCAATCGAGCTATTTCATAATTTCACGCTGATTCATGATGACATAATGGACCGCAGCGATCTTAGAAGAGGAAAAGTAACCGTCCACAAAAAATACGGAGAAGAGACCGCTGTTTTGAGTGGAGACGTTATGCTGATCATAGCTTACACTTACCTTAATAAAATAGACTCTTCCTTATTGCACCAGACAATGACATTGTTCAACAAAACAGCAACGGAAGTCTGTGAGGGACAGCAATTTGACATGGATTTTGAAAAAAGAACAGATGTTCAGCTTTCTGAGTATATTGAAATGATTACTTTGAAAACTTCTGTTTTGTTAGCAGCTAGCCTTTCAATGGGGGCTTTCTTGGCCGGCGCTTCGATTGAAAACTGTGATAAAATATATGAATTTGGAAAAAACCTTGGAATTGGTTTTCAAGTTCAGGACGACTTTCTGGATGTCTACGGCAATCCAGATAAATTTGGAAAAGTAGTTGGTGGCGATATTCGCCGCAACAAGAAAACTTTTTTGATGCTTTATGCGCTTGAGCATGCCAATGAGCAACAAAAAAACAAATTGAATGAATTGTTCTCCACGGATTCGGATGCAAAAGTGGCGCAAGTAATGGATATATTTGAAGAAGTAGGCGTAAAACAATGGGCTATTGATCTCAAACAGCAATATAGTGATAAAGCTTTACAGGCTTTGGATGGGATTGATGTGGAAGAATCTCGCAAACAACCATTGAAAGACCTTACTTTTCAATTGTTGAGTCGTGATGTATAGTGTTGAGGCAAATTGAAAATTATCTACTTTTTACATAAATCTATTCTTTTCGACGAAGCAATAGAAGTGTATTAAAATGCAATAAATGGCTAATTCCTTATTTAGAAAAAAGACACTTTCGCAGATTGTTTCGGATTCGGAACATGGAGGCAGTGGTCTGCAAAAAGTATTAGGAGTCAAGGATCTTGTTTCTTTAGGTATCGCAGCAATCGTAGGTGCTGGGATATTTAGCACTATTGGCTTGGCCAGTTACAATGGAGGACCTGCAGTTTCGCTTTTGTTTGTGGCTACTGCAATTGCTTGTGTATTTACCGCCTTGTCTTATGCACAGTTTGCAAGTACAGTCCCTGTTTCTGGTAGTGCTTATACATATGCATATGTCGCATTTGGAGAAATTGCTGCATGGGTTATTGGTTGGGCGTTGATATTGGAATATGCTGTTTCCAATATGGTGGTCGCCATTTCTTGGTCGCAATATTTTGTCAGTATGCTAGATGGTTTTGGATGGCATTTCCCTAGGTGGCTTGCCATTGACTATAGTACAGCTCATGAAGCGTTTTTGAAAATAGCCAATCACGCAAAAGATATTTCCCAAGCAGATCGAGTTGCTGCTGAGGCATTTCAAAATGCACCCAAATTGGGGAGTTTGGCTATCATATTTAATCTTCCTGCTGGTCTGATCACAGTTTTGGTTACATGGCTTTGTTATATTGGGATAAAAGAATCCCGAACTGCCAGTAATATTATGGTAATTCTTAAGTTAGCCGTTATTGCATTCGTCATTGTTGGTGGGGCCTTTTATGTAAAACCTTCCAACTGGGTTCCTTTTGCACCGAATGGAATGAAAGGTATATTGAGCGGTGTGGCGGCCGTATTTTTTGCTTTTATAGGGTTTGATTCCATATCAACGACTGCAGAAGAATGCAAAAACCCACAGCGAGATTTACCAAAGGCCATGATATATTGTCTTTTGGTTTGTACGATTTTGTATGTCGGGATTACATTAGTATTGACGGGAATGGTGAACTACAAAGAATTGAATGTGAGTGACCCTTTGGCCTTTGTTTTTTCCCAAAATGGTTTGAATTTCATGGCGGGAGTAATTTCTGTTAGTTCGGTTATTGCGATCACAAGTGCATTGCTTGTGTTTCAGATTGGGCAACCGCGTATCTGGATGACGATGAGTCGCGATGGACTTTTATGGAAAAAATTCTCTTATGTGAGTCCAAAACACAATACTCCAACTTTTGCGACTATTGTTGCGGGTATTGTCGTGGCAGTTCCCGCTTTTTTCTTTAGGATGGATTTCTTTGTTGATCTGACAAGTGTAGGTACATTTTTCGCGTTTATATTGGTTTGTGCCGGTGTTTTGTATTTGGATAAAACAGGTTTGTCCAAACAATCAAAATTTAGGGTCCCATATATCAACGGGAAATACCTGGTTGCCATTGGATTGATCGTGACGCTTGTATTGTTGAATATTTACGGAAAAGAAACGATTAACGAATGGAAGCATCTTTCTGCTGCCGAAATATTTGAACATAAATCCTTGATTATTTTCTTTTGGATTGTCTGGCTCGTATTAGCGATAGCGGCATTTCTCAAAAACTTTTCATTGTTGCCTATTGTTGGTATATTGGTTAACCTTTATTTGATGACAGAATTAGGCGCATCCAACTGGAAGATTTTTATTATTTGGCTATTGGTAGGTTTGGTAGTCTATTTTGGTTATGGTAAAAAACATAGCAAACTAGCAAAAAAAGAGACATCAGTATAATAGTTAGCCGTCATTATAAAGTAACGCTTGGACAAAATTTCGTTATGAGTAAAAAAGAACCAACACAAACTGACGAACAAAATCTAGGTAATATTGGAGAAAGCGAAGTTCAGCTTATTTTAAGAAAATACAAATGGACAGCAGACTTTATAAAAAGCGACTTTGGTGAGGATATTGACTGCAACATATTCATTGATAATACAAGGACTAACTATCATCTTAGATGTCAAGTAAAATCAACCACGAAAGATAGTGAATATGTAAAGGAACTCAAAAATGGAGACTTTAGTGTATCAATTAGTTCAGGATTGTTAAAAGCGTGGTTAAGAAGTTATTTTCCAGTATTCCTTGTCGTTTATGAAGAAAAAACAGGCTTATGCTATTGGACTATTCCTACATCTCAAGTTCTTGAAAACCCA
>QFOI01000380.1 GCA_003241175.1 Pseudopedobacter saltans | reverse complement strand
AAAAGACAGTATATCTGAACAAAAATCAGACAGATGAAAAAAATTTTATTCGCATTAACTTTAGTAGCAGGAATGAGTACAACACAAGCCCAAAAAGTATTGACACCTGAAGGACTGTGGCAATTGGGACGTGTAAGTCCTATTGGATTGTCCAAAGACAAAAATTTTATCGTTTATAAAGTTTCCATACCAAACGTTCAGGAAAACAAAAGCCACAGTAAATATTACAAGATACCTTTTGCTGGAGGTACACCACTAGAGATACAAGAAGCAGACACCAAAACGTTGTTATCTGATGACAGAATTTCTCCTGATGGAAAATACAAAATCAGTAACGAAGAAGTTGCTTTGCAAAAAGTATTGGGAAAAGATAAATATGCAGATCTTCCCAATACTACCGCGCAAGTGTACACATCCCTAAACTACCGACATTGGGACACTTGGTTTGAAGGGAAGTTCAACCACGTTTTCTTTGAACAGGTTGCGGCCCCTAACAAAAAAACGGACATCATGAAAGACGAACCGTACTTCTGTCCGCAACAACCATTTGGCGGTGACGAGGATTTTATTTTCTCACGCGATAGCAAAAAAATCATTTACGTAACAAGAAAAGAATTTGGAACGGCATATGCCATTAGCACCAATACCGACATCTACGAGTATGATATAGCTTCCGGTACCACAAAAAACCTAACTGAAAGCAATAAGGGCTATGATGTAGCACCAGCGTTTTCCATCAATGGCAAAATGGCTTGGTTACAAATGAAAACGGCAGGATACGAAGCTGACAAACAGGACTTAGTAGTAATGACAAATGGATTTCCTGTTAATCTTACGGCGGCTCGTGACGATATTCATGTCGAAAGTTTCAAATGGAGCGAAGATGGAAAGTCTTTGTTCTTCACGGCGCCTGTTGATGGCACTATTCAAGTATTTGAGGTTAACGATATTGGTTTGACTAAAATGTTGCCACGTATTCGTCAGATTACCAAGGGTGATTTCGACATTAACAATATAGTTGGGCAAAAAGGAGAAAACCTGATTGTCGCCAAAGAATCCATGTCTAACCCTTCGGACTTGTATAGTGTCACTATTAAAGATGGTAAACTAAGTCAACTAACTGACGCCAACAAAGAAGCCTACGCTTCATTTGACAATATCAAAACAGAACGTCGCTGGATCACCACTTCCGACAATAAAAAAATGATGGTTTGGATAGTATTTCCACCAAAATTTGATGCCAGCAAAAAATATCCTACTTTATTGTATTGCCAAGGTGGACCTCAATCTCCAACGACTCAATTTTTTTCCTACCGTTGGAATTTTCAGTTGATGGCATCACAAGGTTATGTGGTCGTTGTTCCATGTCGTCGTGGACAACCAGGATTCGGAACTAAATGGAACGAAGCAGTTAGTAAAGATTGGGGCGGTCAAGTTTTGCATGACTATTTAGATGCTATTGACAATGTTTCTAAAGAAAAATATGTTGACACTGCACGCCGTGCAGCTGTCGGTGCAAGTTTCGGAGGCTTTTCCGTTTTTGCATTAGCGGGTATGCACGAGGGAAGATTCAAAACATTCATTGCACATGATGGTGTTTTCGATTTTCGTAGTATGTACGGAACCACAGATGAGTTATGGTTTGAAAATTGGGAAAAAGGTGGTCCATATTGGGATAAAGACAATAAAGTAGCACAACGCTCATTCAGTCAAACGCCAAGTAATTTTGTTGACAAGTGGAATACGCCTATCATGATTGTACAAGGAGGAAAAGACTTCCGTGTACCGATTGAACAAGGACAACAAGCTTTCCAAGCTGCACAACTCAAAGGAATAAAAAGCAAATTTTTGTATTTTCCCGATGAAAACCATTGGGTGTTGAAACCACAGAATGCACAAGTTTGGCAAAGGGAATTTTTCGGTTGGTTAAAAGAAACATTATAAAAATTGATTCATGTTTAGACATATTTTACTGTTTTTTACATCTTTTATCTTCTTGAACGCCAGCTTTGCACAAGTAAAGAAAGGTTATGACATATCCATTACAATAAAACCGTTTCAGAATACATGGGTTTATGTTGGCAACTATTTCGGCAAATTCAAAAACCTTACAGATTCCGTTTACTTGGACAAAAATAGCCACGGTATTTTAAAGGGAGACTCAAGCCTAGCTCAGGGGATTTATTTCATGGTATCGCCGGCCCACTCTATTCTTTTTGACTTTTTGATGGACAAAGAGCAACATTTCAATATCGTTGCGGACACTAGTAACACCAACAACACAGTCATCACAGGTTCCAAAGAGAATACTTATTACCTCGACTATTCTAAGTATATCAATAGTCACGGCAATCAGATCCAGTCGTTGAGTAAACAACTTGCAAATGCAAAAAACAAACAAGACTCTACCTCTATTCAAAATAAGATCACGGCAGAGACAAAGGCATTTGAAAGCTATAGGACGTCATTTATCAAGGAGCATCCCAATAGCATGTTAACCGCTCTGTTCCAAGCGATGCAACGCCCAGTTGCACCAAAAATAGTTGGCAAAGATTCCCTAGAACCTTACTACTATGTAAAAGACCATTATTGGGACAATGTAGACTTCAGCGATGACAGACTTTTGCATACGCCTTTTTTAGAACCCAAAATAGACGAATACTATAAATACTATGTCTCACCGACTCCCGACTCCATTATCAAAGAAGTCAACTATATGCTGTTGTCTGCTCGTGAAGGGAAGGAAATGTATCGTTATCTATTGGGGAAATTCACGGACAAATACATCAATCCCGAAATAATGGGACAAGACAAAGTATTCTTGTTTTTGTTCAACAACTATTTTTCAAAAGGCGATACGTCTTGGTTAAATGCCAAACAAAAGGAATTCATTTTTAATAGAGCATACAACTTGATGGCAAACCAAATAGGAGAAAGTGCACCTTCTCTCAATCTAAAAGACCAAGCTGGTGAAGTAAAGCCCTTGGTTGATATTGCCGCAAAATATACTTTGGTACTTTTCTGGGATCCAGAATGCAGCCATTGCAAAGTTGTCGTACCCGAAATTGACTCCATGTATAATGCTAAATGGAAAGCTCTAGGATTAAAAGTGTACGCCGTCAATACAGGCGAAGAATCCGCTAAATCATGGCAAGCATTTGTTCGAAGCCAGCATTTGGAAGATTGGATTAACGTCATGCAGACAAAAGCCGAAAGGGAAGCTGATGCCAAAGCACAGATCCCCAACTATCGCCAACTATATGATATTACACAAACGCCGACAATATATCTTTTGGATGAACAAAAAAGAATTATTGCCAAAAAATTAACCGTACAGCAGCTTGACGGCATTATTGAAGAGCGGAACAAGATTAAACAGTAACGACTAAACCTAAAACAAAAAAGCATCGCATCTCAACATTGCGATGCTTTTTTGTTTATAGTCAATTAGAACTATTGTTTGGAATTATAGAATTTGATTAGACCCGGCATAGGTTCTTTAATAATACTACCAACTGTCAACTCGTAGGAATTGCAAAGATCTATAAGTACGTCTTTGAATCCGTAGGCAATACTTCCCGAAAAATGTATGGGATTAGACCACGCTTGAGGAAATTTATACAAATGTGCCGTAATAAAATCATTGATGCCGTCCTCAATTATATTTTCTATCATGTAATGTCCTCTATTTTCTGCTAGGAAAATTGCGAAACTAGCAATAT
>QFOI01000379.1 GCA_003241175.1 Pseudopedobacter saltans | reverse complement strand
GTTAGGATCTGCAGGAGGATTCATCGTTAGTCGCCCCATTTGTCCGCCAGGAAGACTAGGTTCGTCAAGACGTGCTCTCAACTGATTAATTGTATTGTCAATATCTGCTTGCGTGATAGTTCCTAATTCGGCCAAAGCCTCTGCATTGATTAACAAGACTTCTGCATAACGGAATATGAACATATCATAAGTACATTGATTAGCCTCATTTTGCAATGGTATTGGACTTTTATATTTATATATTTGATAACCAGTTGGCACTGTACTACTTATAGGAGATAAGTAATCTGAAGTTGGCAAAGTTCCATTTAAATAATTTGGAAGGAATCTATTATCCATAATATTTCTTAACCGTGGATCTCTGTTTTGAAATTCAACAGTAGAAGAATCATCGCCTTTATATCTTGAACTCAATCTAATTGGCAAACCATCGTCGCAAAGGAAATCCTCTATTAAATCCTTGCTCGCCCCCATCCCTGACTGACCGTTTCGAGACAAATTATGAGCTAAAACATTCACTATATAAATCTTAGGCAATACACATTCCTTGTTCGTTGTAAGATCTTCGGTGATAAATTGTTCTCTGTAGTAAAGAGGATAATCCATCGTTGCATAAGTCCCCGTTTTTGCATCAACTAGATATCCCGTTCTGAAGTAGTACAATGCTGTTGGTTTTGGAATACTATAAAGCCCACTTTGCATTATTTGACTTGATGCTGCGGCTGCATTAGTTAAGTAGATTTGCCATCCACTGACATTACGATATTTCATCCAAGTTCCTTGATAGAGGTTCACTCTTGCTAACATTTGTAAAGCTGCATATTTATGTAATCTACCTTTTTCCGCAGTACTAGGATCAGGTAGATTAGTCGCAGCAAAATTTAAATCCGCGATTACACTGTCAATTACAGTTTGCCGAGGTGTCCTTTTTTCATATAAATAAGCTGAATCATTCACATTCAGGTCAATATTAATCCAGGGCACATCACCGAAAGTCTTGACCTTATTGAAGTACTCATAGGCGCGGAAAAATTTTATTTCTCCTACATATTGGTTGATGGTAGTAGGATTATCTACCACTTGTTGATAATGCGTTAAAAAATAGTTGGCATTTCTAATATTTTCCCAGTCACCAGAACTCCAACCTCCTCCTGATGCTGGCACTATAGCATCTCCATACAACCAAGAATTTGGAGTGTTTGGCACAGTATTGTCACTTATTCCATCTACTGTACCGTTTGGAACATATAGTGTTGTATAAAAATTATTGGCGTATAGTTTTAGATTATCTACACTAGTCCAAAAGTTTAAATCAGTTATAGCATCTTGAGGCGTTTTATCAAGTACCTTATTACAGGCACCGACCAATAAGCCTAAGATAGCAATATATACAAATTGAAATTTCTTCATTTCGATATTTTTAAAATTTGATTATTTTTCAGTAATAAAGAGAGTTAATTAAAGTCTGCAATCTTTATTTCAAAGTAACATTGACACCAAACGCCCACGACTTTGCAACAGGGTATCCCATTAAATTCAAATTTTCTGGATCATATAATTTAGACAAACCAGTAAACGTCCATATATTTTGACCTGTCACATAAAATCTCAAGGAACCTATCCGAGCTTTTTCAAGTTTCTCCCCAGTAAGGGAATAGCTTAATGTCAATTGCTTGACTCTCAGATAAGCTGCATTTTGTAAATATCTATCCATGGTATATCTGTCACCATGTCCACCATTCAGATAAGGTCTAGGTAAATAACCATTAGGATTTTCATAAGACCAGAAATTCATGGCCGCTTGCATAGGCACGCTCCATTCGTCGTCGATACCATAAAACCTCGAATCTGGGATAAAGTTGCGCTTTCCAACTCCTTGCAAGAATATGTCTAGATCAAAATTCTTCCAACTAAAACCTCCTGTTATACCATACTGGTATCGTGGTGTGGAATTACCTATAATAGAAAGATCGCCTGAAGAATCAGCGGTACTCTTTCCCGGTGAAATCACACCATCCTTATTGAGGTCTATATATTTTACATCCCCAGCACCCCATTTACCTCCATATAACTGAGATTGATCTATATAATTAGCTGCTTCCGCATCCGATTGGAAAAGACCACTAGCTTTATACCCCCAGATTTCACCAATCGTTTGACCTACATAATAAGTTGATAGAAGCTTTGTAGGATTGTTGTACTGAGTTATTTTAGCACCAGAATTAGATAAAACGAATCCGATTCTATAACTAGCATCTTTGCCTATATTATCTTTCCAGTTAACGGAAAGTTCAAAACCTTTTGTTTTTAAATTAGCAGAATTAGAGTTAGGAACACTTGTACCTAATACCGCAGGTAATGGTTCACTTGGCGCAAACATTCCTTTCGTATATCTTGTATAGTAATCAAATGATATACTAAGACGCTTCAACATTTCTATTTCAGTTCCTATATCCCATTGCGTAACTTTTTCCCAACTAAAATCTGGGCTTACAAGTCCACCAGGACTAACTCCAACAGGAAGTGTTGTCGTACTACCCAAAATATATGGATATGAGCTATTAATAGAATAGTTAGAGATATAAGGGAAATAACCAAATACGCTTGGATTAAGAGACTGATTTCCAAGCTTTCCATAAGAAGCCTTTAACTTAAACTCGCTAATTAAATTGGAAAGGTTCATGTTATTTTTCCAAAAATTTTCGTTACTAATACGCCAAGCACCAGAAATGGAGGGATTAAATACATATCTATGTCCTGGTGCGAATATACTAGTACCATCATAACGGCCTATTAGACTTAGGTAATATTTGCTATCATAGTCATAATTGATTCTGCCAAAATAACCTTGCACTCCCCAACTAGGTAGTGTATCCACAACAGTCATAGTTCCGGTTGCATTACTTAGTACAGGTAAGGAATTAACTATAAGATTCGTCCGCATTGCAGAATAGAATTTTAATGATTTTCCTTCTTGGTTGTACCCACCCATCACACTTAAATTATGTAGTCCTAACTTTTTTGAATAGTTTCCATATATGTTTAATGCATGATAATAGTTGTTATTATTACCTCGGCGAATCAGGTTAGGATTGGTCCATGGATAAATATTGTATTTACCATCTGCATGATACTCTCTGAATAGTTGCGATGTATATTCTGAATTATCTGAATATGGGTTATAGGAATAGTCTGCATTAATATTAAAATCCTTAAAAGGCGTCAAAACTCCAGCTACTGTCGTCCATAGATCATTTACTTTCAATTGACTATGACCTCCTTGTGCACCTACAGCAAATGGATTGGTATAGCTTCCTTGTCCAGCAAAGTTACCATCTGGATGTCTAACCGGCATAAGCGGACTCAAGTCGTTTTTCAGCTGTCCAGAGTAGGCACTGATACCTGAGTTACCACCGATACCACCAGAAGGATGGTCTTCAAAGGAATAAGTGTAACGAATTTTACCAGTTAACTTCAACCAAGGAGTCACTTGTGTTGTAACATTTAAATTCACATTATGCCTTTGGTAGTAGTCTTTGTAAGAAGACAGAAAACCTCCTTGACGCATATTACCATAAGACATGTAAAAAGTTGTTGTTTTTGATCCACCACTTACAGAGACATTGTTTTGAAAAATACTACCTTTCTTGTACAATGCTGAAGTCCAATCTGTATTGCCAACATAAGTATAATAACCTGTTTTGTCAATGGAAGGATCATAAAG
>QFOI01000378.1 GCA_003241175.1 Pseudopedobacter saltans | reverse complement strand
AAAACAATAGAATTGTCAAAAAACTAACTATAGAAATGAACTTTGTCATAAGGTGGCGTACAACGGAAAACTCATTGGCGATAGTGGCGGACAAATTTGTACGATAGTTCAAATTTGCACGGCAGTGAGCCGATGTGTTTTCACAAAGCTAAGTTAATTTAAAAAAGCGAATGTGAAACACATTCGGCGGAATAGTAGTACAATTGTTGAGATTTAGCACTTTACCCGCCATTGCGCCAATGAAATGTTGGCTGCTGTATTGTTTATGCGATTATTAAACATATGATAGATTAGCACAACCAATACTTTTGGCAAATTCTTCGATTTCATTTTTAACATTTGCAGGAGCTTTATCAGAAACTAGAATTTCTGTGATAAAATCATTATCAATTGTCACGAATCTTTCGGGACTCATTTTTGATAAATCTTCAATTAGTACCTTAGTTATTCTTAATTCTTCTTGTTCTGTAATATTAGAAACGGCATCATTTTTTAAAGTAAAAACAATACTATTAAGTTGATTGGTTATAAAGTCATTCCCTGAACCAATATATTCCACTTGGTTAGTAGATTCGCCATATTGAATAATACCGAGACTATAGTTTCCTATTTCAGACATCCTTTGATTTATTTTATCCAAGTTAAGTCCAATACAAACCGCCTTGTTATTTAGTTGTTTATCGTATATACTTTTCCAATGCCAAAGTTGTTTTGAATTCTTTGTCAAAGACGTAGAAAATATTCCAGTGCGATTAAAATAATTGCGTTTGGTTAATTTTTCATAAGCGGCGGAATTGTTGATGGTGTCATCTACTCTATGTTTAATTATTTCATCGACTATTCTAGCCTCCCATAGATCTAATTCTATGGAATTTAAAAGTTCAGGATTTCCAGCGTCTATTTTGTATTTGTAAATATGAGTATAAAACCATTTCTCGAATTGATGTAAATTTGTATTTCGCATTTTGTAGGCGATCTGTTCAATTCTTTCAAATGCTTTTTGTTTATCAATTGGTTTAAATGTAAACGCATATTCTCCGTAGTTTTTCCATTTTTGGGCATTACAAAAATACATTTCCCTTTGTGTAAGAATTTTTCGACTTTCAAGGTCATCCCAATTGAAATATTTGTAAACAACCGATGGTAATTGTTTCATTTTTAAATTAAGCGAAGGTATTTTAATATAGCAGCCAACGTTACGTGGCTTGATGCAGGAGCGGAAAAGAAAGTACAAAAGTTCAATTCAGCACAACTGCAAGCAAAACCGCTTGATGTTGCTAAATTAATAAAAAAAGCATAAATCAGGCGGTTTTTGCGATGAAAATAGTACAAATGTTCAGCATTTGAACTTAACCCGCTCTTGCATCAAACCGATGTTACCTGCTGGTGTTCTTATTCTCTAATTTCTTCCCTTATCGGCTTAAATTTGTTTGGAATCGACCTGTCTTTAAAGTCAATATATTCTGCGTCAAACCAACCGTTAAAACCAAACAAAGGGCCAAATAATTTACTAGAAACCTTCAAATCTAAATAAAACTTCTTTTTCTCATCGTCATACCATTCCAATAAGTTTATATTCCCTCTTATTAAACTTGGAACTCTAATTTTTAAACGAGCGAAAAATGCGTATTGTCTTCCCGACGTAAATCTTATAGCTCCGTTTTCTGCTTTTAATTCCATTTCGAAAACCATTCTATGGTCAAGTCCCAAATATTCTACAATATGTTTTTTTATTTCACTATAAGTTGCCGATCCATCAAAACGTTGTTCTTCTTGCTCAAAGAAAAATACTCTGTTCATTGAGTGAACTTCTCTTCCGAATTGATCAATATACGGATAGTTGTGAATTTCGTATTCAATGTTTTCACCAACTTTGGGAAAAAGTATATTGCTTTTGGACAATATTTTCAATATTAAAACGGCAAGTTTATTTCCATTCCAAATCTTCTCCATTATTCCTTTTCCAACGAATGCGATGTTGTTTGATGTTGAGAAGTCAAAGCGTTTTTGAATCTTTGGATGAAGTTTTTCGTAATCCAAACCCATTTGTCTTTTATAAGCTGAAATGTTTTGTTCTATCATAAGTCTAGAGGCGTTTCACACTTGCAGGTAACGTTCTCGGGGTTGATGTTTTTGTGACGAAAATAGTGATTATTCAGTTCAGATTTAGTACAAAAGTTCAATAATGATATTGAGTTGAGCCAATATTCTTTCGCCCGTCACAAAACATCAATCCCATGTTGTGCGTAGTTAATATTTATTCTACTTTTTTAGTTTATACTCAAATGACTCATATTCTTTATCGGATTTAAACAAGCCATTTTTGGAATCTGGAATAATGTCAATCATAATTTTTTGAGTTAGGATAGTTTTGTCACTATTCTCCCAAATTGCTTGAGTAATATCAATAACTTTCCACCAATCTCGATTTTCAGAATTATTTGGATTTTCCCAACTTAGGATAGCAATTGATTGACCTATTTCAGGTTTTATTAATGGCAAATTCGATTCCTTTTTTTCGATAGCTTCACCTTTATGCCAAAATTCAAATATGTACTTATTTGTCATTGTTTATCTATTGTTTTTCGATTGTTATGTGTGAATAGATTTACTAATTATTTTTAATTATAGGTTTGGCATAACTTAACATTTATAAATCTTTTACAAGTTTTGGTTGAGAATTACGCACAACGGAAAACTCATTGGCGATAGTGGCGGACAAATTTGTACGATAGTTCAAATTTGCACGACAGTGAGCCGATGTGTTTTCACAAAGCTAAATTAATTCAAAAAAGCGAATGTGAAACACATTCGGCGGAATAGTAATACAAAAGTTGAGGATTAGTACTTTACCCGCCATTGCGCCAATGAATTGTTGCACGCTGTTACTTTTTTTAAGGTTCTCGAATATCGCCCTCTTTGTTTATAAGTTTCCATTCGTCTTTGTTTAGTTTTGTGGTGTCAATTTGTTTTATAGTCTGGAAATAATAAAAGAATGGTCGGGTTTGAACAATTCTTCTAGAACCATAACCTAACGCTCCAGCGTCAAATATCTGTTCATTTATTGTAATTTGGTTATTGCTTTTGTTGCAATATAAAATAGTTTCATTAACCCATGCACCGAAGCCAATTTTGAACATTACGTTCAGTAAAATAAAAAAGCAAATTACCGACGAAAAAATTGTACATATTCCAATTGTCCAATTTCGTGCTTTAGAGTTTTTTCTTTTTATAGTCCCAATTAATGATAGTAATATGCATATTGGCAATGACGTAAATGCAAAATAATAATAATCTCCCTTGGCATTGTTATTTCTAAATTCTACGGAGATAATTTGTCCAATAGTAAGCGCAAATACAGAAGAAACAATAATTATTATTGTCAAATAGAAAATAATTCGTCTAATAAGTTTTAGAGTATTCACAGTTAATAGCGTGCAACGGAAAACTCATTGGCGATAGTGGCGGACAAATTTGGACTGAAAGACCAAATTTGCACGACAGTGAGCCGATGTGTTTTCACAAAGCTAAATTAATTCAAAAAAGCGAATGTGAAACACATTCGGCGTAATAGTAGTACAAAAGCTGAGCATTAGTACTTTACCCGCCATTACGCCAATGATGTGTTAGCAGCAGCCTTATTAACCTTTCTTTATATCTCCCGGTTTTTCACCTTTCTCTATTCGATCTGACGGAAATGTAGGAATAACAGGAATGTCATTCAACTCAA
>QFOI01000377.1 GCA_003241175.1 Pseudopedobacter saltans | reverse complement strand
AATACGACCAAACCGCTAAGACTTGATCTGGAAAAATTGATTGTTTCCTTGAGCCATTTTTCAAAAAATATATTGCAACAATCCAAAACAGAACTTTCGCACATAGAGCGTCAGATTGCATTGGCTAATCCTGAAAATTTACTTAAAAGAGGATTTTCTATAACAAAAGTCAATGGCAAAATCGTCAAGTCCATCCACGAACTTTCTCCCAATACGGAAATAGTGACACAGTTAATGGATGGCAATGTTCATTCAACTATTCTAAACATAAAGGAAAATGAGTAAAGAAATCAACTATACGGAAGCCTTCGATGAATTGCAGGATATTGTGACCGCATTGGAAGCTGGGGACGTATCCCTAGACGACCTCTCTGCAAAAGTGAAGCGTGCCGCCATATTGATAACTATCTGCAAGGAAAAATTAAGCAGTACCGATGAAGACGTTAATCAGATTTTGAAGGAGATGAATGCCAAACAAACAGAAGATCCAGAAGAATTTGGCTAAATCTTAATACCATAGATGGGCTATCTTTCGTAACTTTCAAGTCAAGAATTATATCTCAACCGCATCTCATAAAAATGAACGTTATGAGCACTTACGAACAACAATTTTTTGTAGATTCCGCACAGAATGTCTGGAACTATTCCCTGTTTACAGATGAGGAAGTACGCAATTTCCAAGCAGGAACCAATTATCATATTTACGATTTTTTTGGAAACCATTCGCTTCAAGTATTGGATGTTCCTGGCGTCTATTTCTCAGTATGGGCACCTTATGCAACGCAGGTGTATGTGATCGGAACATTTAATAATTGGGACAAAAAAAGTCATCCCTTGTTGGTTCGTAAGGATGGTTCGGGAATTTGGGAAGGTTTTATTCCTCATATCGAAAAAGGTACACATTATAAATATCTTATAGAAAATCCAGATACTCAACAATTGGAAAAAAGTGATCCTGTAGCCAACTATTGGGAGCCTCGCCCAAGTACCAATACGATTACTTGGAACATGGATTACAAATGGAAGGATGCTAAATGGATGAAAAAACGTGGTCAGTTTAATTCCTTAAAATCGCCTTTTTCTCTATACGAAGTACACTTGGGTAGCTGGATGCGTCCAGATAAAAACAACGAAACTGCCTACAATACGTACCAACAAATGATCGAGTTATTGGTGCCGTATGTTAAGAAAATGGGATTTACACATGTGGAGCTGATGCCTGTAACAGAGTTTCCTTTTGATGGTAGTTGGGGTTATCAAGGTTTGGGATACTTTGCTCCCACCAGTAGATTTGGCAATCCGCAAGGGTTTATGGCGTTGGTTGATGCATTTCATCAAAATGATATTGGCGTTATATTGGATTGGGTGCCTTCGCATTTCCCGGCTGATGAGCAAGGGTTATATCAGTTTGACGGTTCGCATGTATATGAATATGCAGACTCGCGAAAAGGTTTTCACCCAGACTGGAATTCCTATATTTTCAACTATGGCAGGGGAGAGGTACGTAGTTTTTTGATTAGTAGTGCGCGTTTTTGGTGTGATGTTTTTCATATTGATGGATTGAGAGTGGACGCGGTAAGTTCCATTGTGAAATTGGATTATAGTCGTGAAGATGGCGAATGGGAACCTAATAGTTTCGGAGGAAATGGCAATATAGAAGCGATCCAATTCATCAAAGATTTGAACGAAATGTTGTTCAGAGATTTTCCTGATATCCAAACTATTGCCGAAGAATCTACAGACTGGCCAGGAGTGAGTCGCCCACTATATGATGAAGGTTTGGGTTTTGGGATGAAATGGATGATGGGGTGGATGCATGATACCTTGGATTTTTTCAAAATAGATCCTATTGACCGAAAATACGAGCAAAACAAGTTCACGTTTAGCATGATGTATTTTTATGACGAAAATTTCATGTTGCCGTTGAGCCATGATGAAGTTGTTCATGGTAAAAGTCCCATGATCTATAAAATGCCTGGAGATGAATGGAAAAAATTTGCCAATCTTCGTTTGCTTTACACCTATATGTACACGCATCCGGGAGGCAAACTTTTGTTTATGGGAAATGAATTTGCATCGACAAGTGAATGGAACTATAAAACGGAATTGCCTTGGGAACTTTTGCAATATGAACCACATCAAGGTATGCAAAACTGTGTTAAGGAACTGAATGGTCTCCTACGTGAAAACCCAGCCATGTATCTAGAGCAATTTTCGCCAGATGGATTTGAATGGATTGATCTGGAACATCGAGATGAATCCGTCGTTGTTTACATGCGTAAAACTTCCAAATCTCCTAAAGAAGATCTCTTGGTCATATTAAACATGACCCCGGTCGTTCGTTGGGATTGGCCAATATCAATACATGGGAAAGGTGATTGGGTAGAGATTTTTAATAGTGATAATACAGATTATTATGGAACTGGAGAGATCTACAACCCGGAGATTGTTACCCAGGTTGAAGACAAAGCGCATGACCAATATACAATAGAGGTTCACCTGCCACCATTAGCTGGTGTTGTGTTGAGAAGGAAATAAAAGATGCTATTTTCGTTGATATTTAACAACTAGGAAGGTAATTGTTTGGATTCGACTTTTTTAGTAACATATTTTAAAAGTATTGAATAGACAAGAGCTGTTACTATCGCGGCACACAATATTTTTATATCAACTAGGGTGGTAGCGCAATCATCAAGAAAGGCATGTAGACTATAGTCATTGTCGCTAAACGACCATATTGAACATAATATAACTATATATTCGAATGCTAAGGTTATGAAACAGGTGGATAATAATTTTCTAAGGAAAGGTTTATTTTGGGAGATGGCCGAAAATATTAGGGTCCAAAAGAGAAAAAGGAAAATATATATCGGACTAATACTTATAAAAAATAATCCTGCATATCCTGAATTGTCCGGTAGTACTATGAATGATACAATCAATGTGACCAGTATAGTCACAGACGATATAAAAAATAGGTGTTTGAATTGTAATTTCATCTCAACGAATTATTCGCTTTTGTATACGAATTTATAGAATAATTCCGATCATAGTTGCTGTCATTTTTGCAATTAATTTTTCTTGCTTTTCATCATATACATAACCTTCGCATATAGTCAAAGTTTTACCTGACTGTAATACTTTACCAATGGCTATTAGTTTGTTGGTTATTGCTGGCTTTAAGAAATTTACTTTGAACTCAACTGTCAATACATTTTTTTCCCTTGGCATTTTTGTTAGTGCTGCATAACCGCAAGCGGTGTCGACTAAAGTAGTCATCACGCCAGCATGAAAATAGCCATTGTGTTGTGTTAGATTTTCGGAAAAATCACAAGTAATTGTCACTTCTCCATTCTCTACAGACACTAATTGAGCATTCAATGTTTTCATGATGCCCTGCTTTTTGAAACTATCGATAATTCTATCTTTCATAGTTGATTATTTTAGTCGTGAAATTTTAATCCATCTAAAGCCTTGTCTACTTTTTTATTTTCACCATAAACTATAATTCCAACCAAGTCTAAATCGTCTACCTTATGTTTGGCAATTTCAACTATATTTTCCTCACCAGAACGTGTATCAAATAGTTGTCTGGTGTAAATACCAATGGCTAAATCTCTATCGCGCGCACGATTAAAAGCTCTAGTCAATTTCTTCACGCTGTCTGCCTTGTAGACTAAAGTTGGATTTTTTATAAAAGGTAAAAACGAAATACCGTCTGCAGTTACAAAATCTTC
>QFOI01000376.1 GCA_003241175.1 Pseudopedobacter saltans | reverse complement strand
CGAACTACAAACGGCTATCCTATCTTCTTTACTATCCCAAAAGACAAAGCAATCTTTTAACACGTACAAAGACATTGTGGCTAATGATCCTCCAGTTGTCGTCAATTCCAACAACTATTCCAATGTTGTTAAGAGTAATAGCGATCTTGGCAATATCTATGATGTCGAGACAATACATAGTTATGACGAGATCATGGGTGGACTATATGATTCTTTGCAGTTAACCAAAACGATCTATCCAGAATTATTGCCGTTAATCAACCTTGATGACTACAAGTGGAAGGTGATGGAGCTTACGACCAAACTTTTGGACAGCAATCAGATTAATAGTTCAGACTATAAAGTCTATTTTCCAAAATTCTTATTGGAAGGAAAACAAGCCCTGAAAAAAGAATTGGCGATGGAACGTAAGTCTGTTATTGATGCGGCTTCTCATTCCGAAAATATGTATGATGAATTTGTTCCCAAAGTTAATGATAGAAGCAATCAAGAACTGAGCACTTATGCTCAATTGTTGCTTCCATTTTACGATTCCAATGAAAAAGTGCGCGACTTTTTCAAACAACTCCTGCAGTCAAGTAATAAGAGTATTCAACTGGAAACCTACATTATGCTGTTGAAAAGTGGGAAAAAAGTGGATGATACACTCACTAATTATTTCGCCGAAAATGATAATTATAGGTTCAAATTGTATGAAGAATTGGACAAATTGGACAAGCTAGATAAATTCCCTTCAAAGTTCAATACACACCTTTTATTAGCCAAAAGTGAACTTTTGTCCATGGACAACAACTACAATGGTAAACCCGATTCCATCGTCTATATTGGAGAACAAAATACCAGTGTAAAAGACAAGTCTGGTTTCGTTTATTTCTTTAAATACAAACTCAAAAAAGACGATTTTAGATGGAAGATTGCTTCCGCGGGATTAACACCCGTAAATCCCAAACAATATCGTTTTTCTGATGAAGACAATACAAAAGACAAAGGTAAAGTCAAGGCTCGTGGAAAGATCAATGGCGTAATGTTAAGGTATCATGCATATCTACCCAAAAACTTCAATGTCTACGCATATTCCTTGACAGGCTATTCCAATAATAGTATCAAAAGCGATGAGGATTTAGCTGAACAGCTGGATAAGGTATTGACAAGGCTCCAGATAGAAAAGCAGAAAAGTGGCGAGTTTTTTTACATGAATACAAATGACTATTCCTATGGTTTAGGTTTTTAAGCAAGCGCATTTTCATATTTGTAGCTGAAAAAATTGCCTAAATATGGTAATAGGCTTTGGTTTTAGTACTTTTGCTTTCCGAGGATAAAATTAAAAATGACATTAGAAGAATTATATAAGAAAGCATTGGCATTTGAGGATCTCACTATAGAGGAAGGCGTTTATCTATACCATAATGCACCTCTAGCAGAGATCGCATATATTGCTGATGAATGTAGAAAGGTACAGGTTCCCCATGGAAAAGTTACTTGGCAGATTGACCGTAATGTCAATACCACCAATGTGTGCGTGGCCAATTGTAAGTTTTGTAATTTCTATCGTATTCCAGGTCATGCAGATGCCTACATAACAGACATGGCAACTTATCGCAAAAAAATCACTGAAACGATTAAGTACGGTGGAGATCAGTTGTTGTTGCAAGGTGGTCACCATCCGGAGTTGGGGCTGGATTTTTATTGCAATACTTTTCGTGAGATAAAACAAGAATTTCCGGATATAAAACTACATGCACTTGGGCCACCCGAGGTTGCGCATATCTGTAAAGTAAGCAAAGTCTCTCATGCGGAAGCTATCGCTGCGCTGAAAGAAGCAGGCTTAGATTCACTTCCCGGTGCTGGTGCAGAGATATTGGTAGATCGTGTTCGCAGATTGATTAGCAAAGGTAAATGTGGTTCTGACGAATGGTTGGCGATCATGCACGAAGCGCATATGCAACACTTGACAACGAGCGCTACGATGATGTTCGGACATGTGGAAACAATCGAAGAACGTTTTATTCATTTGGTTAAAATAAGAGAGACACAAGCACAGAAACCGGCGGACGCTAAAGGTTTCTTGGCATTTATCCCATGGACTTTTCAAGACGTGGACACACTATTGACAAGGATTCGTGGCGTACATAATTTGACAACCGCGGACGAATACATTCGTATGATAGCATTGAGTCGTATCATGTTGCCTAATGTCAAGAATATCCAGGCTAGTTGGTTGACCGTCGGTCGAGCAACGGCGGAAGTGTGCCTTCACTCAGGTGCTAACGATTTTGGTAGTATCATGATTGAAGAAAACGTAGTGAGTGCTGCTGGAGCTCCTCACAGATTCACCTATAAGACTATACAAGAAGCTATTCGTGAAGCGGGTTTTGAACCACAATTAAGAAATCAGCAATACGAATGGCGCGACATTCCCGAAACAATACAAGAACAAGTTATTAATTATTAATTTTTCCCACTTAAAATGGCACTTTCACACGAACAGCTCATCGCTGCTGCAAACCAATTTGGTTCTCCTGTTTACGTTTATGAAGCTGAAAAAATCGCTGAACAATACAATAAGTTGACAACGGCTTTTTCTGGTACTAATGCTCGTTTTTTCTATGCTTGTAAGGCCTTGACCAATATCAACATATTGAAGTATATGGAAAAGTTGGGGGCCAATATAGATTGTGTTAGCATCAATGAGGTTCGTATTGCTATTAAGGCTGGTTTTACACCGGACCGTATCATGTTTACACCTAACAGTGTGGACTTTGAAGAGATTGAAGCTGGAAAAGATTTAGGAATTCATGTCAATATTGACAACATTCCCATGTTGGAAGCTTTTGGGAACAAATACGGCAACTCCTATCCTATTTGTATTCGCTTAAATCCGCATATCATGGCGGGTGGCAATTACAAAATATCCACTGGCCATATTGATAGCAAATTTGGTATTTCAATCCATCAATTGCGCCATGTAGAACGTGTGGTAGACAGTACCAAACTCAATGTGGTCGGCCTTCATATGCATACCGGAAGTGAAATCAAGGATATCAACGTCTTTTTACAAGGTCTGGATGTGATGTTGGACATTGCCAAAAGATTTCCGAATCTTGAATTTATCGATTTGGGAAGTGGTTTCAAAGTCCCTTACAAAGAGGAAGACATGGCAACTGACGTGGATGAACTGGGTAGCCGTGTATCAAAAATATTCAACGATTTTGAAAAAGAGATTGGCAAAAATTTGGCGGTTTGGTTTGAACCCGGAAAATATTTGGTGAGTGAAAGCGGCTATTTTGTGGTGAAGGCAAACGTCATCAAAACAACAACAGCTACTGTTTTTGTTGGAGTAAACTCTGGCTTTAACCATTTGATCCGCCCGATGTTCTATGATGCATATCACTTTATCCAAAATATTTCCAATCCTGACGGACCGGAAAGAATCTACACTGTTGTTGGAAACATCTGCGAAACAGACACATTTGCATGGGACAGAAAGTTAAATGAGGTTAGAGAGGAAGATCTGTTGGCATTCAGCAATGCTGGAGCTTATGGTTTTGAAATGAGTAGCAATTTTAACTCCCGCCTAAAACCGGCTGAAGTTTTATATCTGGATGGGAAAATGCATCTTATCCGCAAACGTGATGTTTTCGAAGACCTATTGAGAAATCAAGTAGAAGTTATTTAAGATGCAAATACGTGAAGCCAATATAGAAGACCTGAATGACCTGGAACCAGTAGAAAGATTCAT
>QFOI01000026.1 GCA_003241175.1 Pseudopedobacter saltans | reverse complement strand
TTATTTGCCAATGAAATGTAGAAATGTTGTTACTGTTGATGAGGCTGTCAGTAGAGAAAGTGAAATTATTTTGGGCGCAATTCAACTTTGTATTGTCATTGTTAGTAATTGAAAAATTTGCTGTTTCATCAATAATGCTTATTTCTCTCGCATAGTCATATGTACCGTCTACAAACTTTACAAGAACACTATAAGTTGATCCTTTGGGTTTAACGGGTAGTTGAATAGTTGCTTTCCCATCAACAAAGGGATATGCTGTTCCGTCAATAGTAATTGTTGCGATAGCTTTTTTACTGTTTCGTACTTCGAAAATAACTAGGTATTTGTTGTCGCAACTACTACTAAATTTAAATATTGGATTCATAATCGAATCGAGTCCGACATCCAAACAGTTGTTCGTTAAAGTTATGGTTTGTACACTGGATGTTGCACTACATCCCGTATTGTTGAATGCTTCTACATAAGCATTGTACGTTCCAGTTTTTCCATAAACATGTACAATGCTATCACTATTGTTCGCAGATTGAGTAGTGCCGTCGCCTAAATGCCAGATTAATTTTGCATCACTATCTGTGGATGCAATAAATGTTATAGGAGTTATGTTGCAAATACTGCCAGTTGGAGTGATAGTGTATGTTAGGTTAGGCGTTTTCAATACCTTTATATCTTTGGTTGCAGTTGTGGGACATCCATATTTGTTGACGGCGGAAAGTGTGTGAAGTCCAACATCTGAATAAGATAGCGCTGTTGAATCTGATTGAAAATTACCTTCTACAGATGTCCATGTAATGTCTTTAGCTGTGATGGAGAAATTGTTATCTGCGTCCAAAGCGTTTATATTGAATGTTGTTTTACTACAGATGCTATCAACTGCTTGGATTTGCAGGTTAGGTTTTCCTACATATACTTGATGTGAAAATTTTGGTGTACAGGAACCTCCGTCTACATCGTTTTTAATTAGTTCTACATGATAGGTGCCTGGTTTGGCATAAGTATGCGTGGGTGTGGAACTGCCAGTAAAGTTCGTTCCATCACCAAATGTCCATAGGAATTCACCGGCATTCTGTGATGTGTTTTCAAAAATTATGGTGTTGTCGCAAGTGTAAAAGTTGTTGTCTTTTGTGGAAAATGAAACATTTTCACTGCCGTTTACCTTTATTTGAGCTGGAGAGGATGTGGGGCTTAGGCATCCATTCGCATCTTTTACGAACAAAAGCACTTTTTTTGTTCCAACTTTATTGAATGTATAACTTGTAGTTTTGTTGTAGGAAATAATATTTTCATCTTCGAAATTCCAGTAATATGTTTGGATATTGGTCGGACCAGTAGCTGCACTCGTAAAAGTAACGGAACCTCCTGCACAGATACTATTGGCCGATACTGTAAAAGATGCGCTTGGCAGAGGATTAATAGTCAATGTCTTCGTTAGTGAAAGATTGTTTTTCTCATCCGTAAGTTTGATTGGGTAATTTCCTTCTTTCAAAAAAATGTATATAGTAGATGTGCTATTGATCCTAAATCCATTAATATCCCAATGAAACTTTCTAGTGGTGTCGGATGACGCATTCCGAAATGTTATAGTTACACCTACACAGCCAGTCGAAATCTTATCGTTTCCGACCAATATGTCAAATGAGGGCGTTTGGCTTCGGCCTATTATTGACATACATAACAAGGTTATGATAAAAGCAAAACTTTTAAACATATATGTGTTTCTTAAAATTGGAAGTTCCTCAGTATATTACTTTTTATACACCGAAATAGTTTTTTTAAACCATATTGACAATCCGATTATTAGTTACTAACTACTGTATATTAAGCCCATTGCAACTACGAAAGGTTGTATAATTTGGTTTTAAAGTATAATAGATATGTTCTTAAATGATAGTAAATACAAAAAGTTCTATTTCTCTTATGTTCTAAATTCTTCTGTAGACTAATCTTCCTGAAAATGCACTGTGTTCCTTGTCGTAAAGATAAGTAAAAACTAATTTAAATATTAAAAAGCCATATTTAATTTTTAATATTATCTTTGCAATGCGAAAATATATTGTGTAACCCTCAAAATACACAATCCCATGAAGAGTAATACTAACATACAAGCTTACTTTACTATTGAGGCCTAAAGGCTGTCAATCACTATTTTTATTGTGGTAAATAGTAGTCTATCGTAAAAACGATAGCATATAATTGTCTGCGGCCTTAAATAGTTTCTTTCAATTAATTTTTTCAACGATCGTGGAATACGCGATTTAAAAATCTGTATGACTATAAAGTCGATACAGCAAATATTGTTATGGGCAATATAAAACCAAAAGAGTTGAGCAAGTTAGGCCTTGTTGATGATGCCGCTAGAAGCTTGACATTAAATATTATTTCAAAAAATTACAAACATCATAGTCGTGAAGAGATAATAAGTCTGATAAAAGATGTAGTTATTTCTCCTGGAAAATATCAATCTGATAGTGTATGGAAAAGTGTAGCGGCCAAACTTATAGGCGACATTGTGTCAAATGACTTCCAAGTGTATGATTTACTGAAAGTCCCTCAAATGCTTAAAGTTTTTGGGGGTAAGCAAATAGAAAGTCTGGCCAAACAGCAGATTGATTATTGTTTAAGGCTTCCTATTGCTTTGCAAGGAGCATTGATGGCTGATGCGCATGAGGGTTTTGGTATGCCGATAGGAGGTGTCTTGGCGACTGCCAATACTGTGATTCCTTATGCTGTTGGACAGGATATTGGCTGTCGCATGGCTCTATCTATTATAGATGAACGTCCCAGTTACCTTAAGCGAAATAGTTTTGCCATCAAGAATGCCATCAAGTATTTCACACATTTTGGTATGGATGGACACTTGGAATTTGAGCAAGAACATGCCATTTTGGAGGATGCTCGTTTCCAAGAAACAGCCTTATTGAAGAGTGTTTTTCCTAAAGCAGTCTATCAATTGGGAACATCAGGAGGAGGAAATCATTTTGTAGAAATGGGTACTGTTCGTTTAAAGGAGGGAAACACTGTAGGTGTTCCTGCGGGAGAGTATGTGGGATTGCTTTCTCATTCGGGAAGTAGAGGCGTCGGTGCAACTATTGCTAAATATTTTATTCAGTTGGCAATGGAAAAATGCCGCTTGCCGAAACAAGCCAAATCTCTTGCATGGTTGGACCTAAATTCTGATGAAGGAATGGAGTATTGGTTGTCCATGCAGTTAGCTGGAGACTATGCAAAGGCTTGTCATGAGCAAATCCATCGTAACGTACTTAAATCCTTAGGTCTTGATGCAATAGCAGTAGTGGAAAATCATCACAACTTTGCATGGAAAGAACAGAACGAGAAGGGAGAAGACATAATTGTTCATAGAAAAGGCGCTACTCCTGCTCACAAAGGAGAATTGGGAATCATTCCAGGCAATATGGTTGATGATGCTTTTATAGTTTCAGGTAGAGGGGCATCCTCTTCCTTGCAATCGGCATCGCATGGAGCAGGACGTCTCATGAGTAGGCAAAAGGCAAAAGATTCAATGACTGTTTCTGATTTGAAGAAGCGTTTGAATCAGTATGGTGTAACGTTGATCGGAGGTAGTGTTGAGGAGCATCCTTTTGCGTACAAAGATATTTCAACTGTTATGGAAGCGCAAAAAGAGCTAGTAGATGTGCAAGGAGTGTTTACACCAAAAATAGTGAGAATGAATAAAGAATAAAATCATGAAAACAAAAATAATTCATATTACGTCTGGGGATGGTCCCATGGAATGCCAACGTGCAGTTGTACTTGTGATGGAAGAGTTTCGAAAAGAGGCACTACAACAAGATATAAAAATATATGACGTAGATGCAACGTTGTCAACTAGGTCTGATACTTTTGTTTCAGTAGCCTTTAGAATAGAGGGGAGAATTTATTAGGCTTTTTAGAAAAGTGGGTAGGTACAATACAGTGGATTAGTAATAGTCCTTATAGACCAAATCACAAAAGGAAAAATTGGTTCGTGGGTATTTACGCTTTTGATATTCCCCTAAAGGTAGTTTGGAACCCAAAGGACATCCGGTTTGAGACAACAAAGTGGAGACGGCTGTCAGAGCTATTCATATACCGACCAATATAGATGTGTATGTGTCCGAAATGCGTACCCAGATTGAAAACAAAAATAAAAGTATTGAAAGACTAAAAGAAAAAATCGACCAACTTAATAGCCAAAAAGATCTGGACCAAGAAATAGGACGTTGGTTGAGTAACAAACAGTTAGAGCGTGGGAATGCAATGCGTATTTTTAAAAGATCATTGAGTTGATTGTTTTATGTAACACGGAAAGGTAATATAACTTTTCCGTGTTGTATTACCAATATAGTTCCAATTTTATTGTTTAATTTGTAACGAAATTTTCCAAATCTATTTTACATGAAAAAAATACAGTTGAGTGTAGTAGTGGTTATAGTACTGATAAGTCTAAATCTACTACAGGCGAGTGCGCAGGAAATACCAAAAATAAACATTCTTCCAGTTCCCGTAGATGTACAAAGAGGAAACGGTGTTTACAGTTTTAATAGTTTGAATGTTTCTTTTCCGCAGGTTACAGGAATAGAAAGTCTGAAAACACAATTCCGTCAACGTATTTTGAACAATATTGGCTGGGGTGTTTCAGCATCAAAAACTAATCCAAACGTGACCTTTTTGTTAAACAAAAAGACCGAAGCAATGCTTGGGAAAGAGGGTTATCGATTGGTTGTTAACGGTAAGGGAATCGTTGTATCGGCAAATGAACCTGCTGGATTATTTTATGGTATGCAGAGTCTTTTTCAATTATTGCCCTTGTCTAATGAAATAATGAAGCTGGAAAACATTTCTGTTCCTTTTGTTAGTATAGTTGACTACCCAAGATTTGCATGGAGGGGATTGATGCTAGATGTTGCACGTCATTTTTTCACAAAAGCAGAAGTCAAAAGCTATATTGACCAAATGGCGAAATACAAATTTAATTTGTTTCATTGGCATTTGACGGATGATGAAGGATGGCGAATCCAGATTAAGGGTTTGCCAAAACTGACTGAAGTTGGTGCGTGGAACGTACATAAAGTGGGATATTTTGGTACTTTTTCTCCAGTTTCGGATACGGATAAATATAACTATGGTGGATTTTACACACAAGACGATATTAAAGAGGTTGTCCAATATGCCAAAGATCGCTATGTAGATATTTTGCCGGAAGTAGATGTTCCTGGACATAGTATGGCTGCTGTGGCATCTTATCCTGAATTGTCTTGTACGCCAGGTGCAGACAAATATAAAGTAAGATCTGGACAGGCAGGATTTATGGATTGGACAGATTCCGGTATTGTTGCTCATTATGACAACACGCTTTGCCCAGCTAATCCAAAAGTGTATGCATTTTTAGATAAGGTTTTTGGTGAAGTGGCTGCGTTATTTCCTTTTGCATATATACATATTGGTGGTGACGAATGCGCCAAAACGTTTTGGAAAACTAATCCGGAAATACAAGCACTCATGAAACAGGAAAACATTAAGACTATGGAGGAAGTGTAAAGTTATTTCGAAAAGAAAGTGGAAAAAATAGTGGAATCCAAAGGTAAAAGGGTAATTGGGTGGGATGAGATTTTAGAAGGTGGTTTGGCACCTAATGCGGCCGTCATGAGTTGGCGTGGAGAAAAGGGCGGTATTGAAGCGTCCACTTTAAAACACGATGTGATCATGAGCCCAACTACCTATGCCTATTTAGACTATATGCAAGGCGATGGTGCTATGGAGCCTAGAGTGTACGCTAAACTTTTACTGAAAAAAGCCTATGATTTCGAACCTGTCCCTGTCGGCGCTGATGCGCGATATATTAAAGGCGGGCAAGCCAACTTGTGGTCTGAGCAACTGTATAATTTACGTCATGCCAAATATATGACTTGGCCCAGAGCGCTAGCTATTTCTGAATCCTTATGGTCTCCAAAGGAAAAGAAAGATTGGGGCGCTTTTGTCGGTAGGGTAGAGGCTCAATATCCTTATTTTGACAAAGATCAAGTTATGTATGCTCCTAGTATGTATGAAGCAAAGATTACAGTTAAGTTGGCATCTGATAGTTTGCTTGAGGTTTCATTAGATAAGGAAGTGGAAAATGTCGACTTCTATTATAGTGTGGACAATAGTTTTCCAGATTCTTTTTATCCAAAATATTCCAATAGTTTCCTAATGCCAAAGGATGCAGCCATGTTAAGGGTCGTCAGTTATAAAAACGGGAAGCAGGTAGGGAGACTAATGACCATTCCTATCAAAGACCTGAAGGCTCGAGCAATATCTAAAAAATAGGTTTTGTAAACATTTTAATAAAAAATTCCGCATTGCGTAAATGAAACTGGCAAAAGATTCTTTCTTTTGTCGGTTTCATTTTTGTTTAGGGGTAGTGTTAATTACTTTATGAAAAAACGTTCCAATATATTTAAAAACTGGTCTCGCCATCAAAAGAACTGGTATGGCAAATGGCATCTTTATCTAGGGATTATAGCCGGATTTATCATTGCTATTGTTGGGATTACAGGAAGTATATTGACTTTCAGAGATGAAATTGATGCGGCTTTGAATCCTAAATTGTTTAAGGCTATTTCAGAGACGCCAAAGCTATCTCTACAAGAAGCTTATACAATATTTCATAAACAGCACCCTGAAACGGTTGTCAACTATTTGTACAAACCAAGTGATGCTCCAAATGCGACTTATATTTTTTATGACTATTCTTCTGAAAAACAGATTTTCATAAATCCATTCAATGGCAAGGTTTGTGGGAAAAGATTGTATGAAAGTGGATTTATAAATGTCGTCATGGATATTCATACAAGCCTGTTCATACCTAAAGTTGGGACTTATATAGTTGGTATAGCTTCCTTAATATTGTTGATACTAACTATAAGCGGTTTGAGATTATGGATACCTAAAAAATGGCGACAACTAAAAGATGTGTTGACCGTCAAAAAAGGTGCAAGCGGAAAAAGACAAAACTATGATTGGCACAATGTATTGGGTTTCTATTCTTCACCTGTCGTTTCTATGTTGGCATTGACTGGTTTTTGTATTTCTTTTTATTTACCTATCGTGGCAATCATGTTTGCGCTGAGTGGGAAAAATCCTAAAATAGTGGCAGATATCTATTCTATGAAATCACACTATTCGAAATCTGTTTCCGCATTGCCACTAGATTCCATTGTAAAAATAGGTACAACTTATGTTTCCAACAGTGAGGTAATGGGGGTTGCTTTTCCTACAGACTCAAGTGGTAGCTATCGATTGGATATATCGGCAAAAGGAATGTCTCAGACTGGCCGAAGAGAAATGGTTGTATTAGATCAATATTCTGGTAAAATATTGGCCTCAAGTACCGCATTTCCCAATGTTGCACAAGGTGTTCTAAGTTGGATGATGCCGTTGCATTACGGTACGTTTGGAGGGGAGCCTACTCGTGTATTGGCATTGATTGGAGGCTTGATTCCCGCGGCGCTATTTGTGACAGGTTTTGTTATCTGGTGGCCAAGGTGGAAAAAACAACGCCATTTACAAAGACCGGAAAAAAAGAGAATTGACCTTTCTCATATTATTAAGAATTCTTTTTTTACAAACTTAAAGTCAGGTTTTAAGTATGCATTTTGGATGGTTGCTGTTTCCGTTGTTTGTGGTATTGTTTATGGACTAATTTCGGGTATAGTAATTACTCCGGCGGCTTATGTTATTGTATTTACTGTTCCTATAGTTTTGGTTAATTTTATCATCGCTTTAGTGACTAATGTTTTGCATATTGTAGTCTTTCTTCCTTTTAAAAAGCAATTCAAAATATTGTATCGCTATTTTGCATTTTCGTCCGCGTTTCTTGTGGTGTATGGTGTATTGTATTTTTTGTTGATGAACACTGGTTTGGATATTTTCTAAAGAATTTTGCTTAATATTAAATGGATTGTTAATCATACTTCGTTTTGAAGTATACAATAAACATTTCTTTATTTTAGTGTTAAAAACTATGAGGAGCTGCTTTTTTACGTTTGTGTGCCTTTTGTTATTTTCAACTGTTTCTGCCCAAAAAAAAATTATTATTGACTCTTCCCTACATGGCGAATGGTTCAATATGGATAACGGTAATTTCCAATATGCATTTTATGACAAAAATGCTATTTACCGTGAAACAGTATGGTATTATGACGACGTTTCCAAACAAGGGAAAAAGATTGAGATTAAACTTCACAATAGGAATGGAGAGGCGATCCTATTGAAAATTAAAGAGGATAGAAAACGTACTATAATAGAATCTTCTAACAAAGAGAAGGGTAAGTATTCTCGACGATTAAAAGATTGCAAGGTCCAACACAATCTACCTGCCTATACCGCTCCAGTCATAGGAAATGACACGGTCTACTTTTCAGGTTATGTCTATAACCGAAGACCACAGGATAGCACAATTAATGTTAGTAGTTATAATTTTATAAACCGTATGCTGGGGATGTATAAAGATGAGTTTTCTACTAAAATCGACCTAGATGGTTATTTCTCCCTTAAACTACCAGTCATAAGGCCTGGAATTATAGAAATAAATGTAGCAAACACACCAGACTATATTTATGTTGAACCGGGGAAGAAATTATTTGTTATATATGAGCATGGTTTTCCCATTTATGGAGGAGAAGGAGGGTTGCTAGCGAGGGAAAATTTTCCATTCAATTGGAATTATAAATATCTCTTAGATCCAATTAATTACCCTAATAAACTCAAAGGACTTACTCCAGAGAAGTTTAAAGATTTTTTCCTCACGGAACAAAAAGAAGAACAGGCGTATCTTGATTCTATTAATGTCTCTGGTTCTATCAGTCCTAGAACCTACCAAATGCAACGATTGAACATACAATATTTCACAGCGGCAAGTTTGTGTGATTATTATTCAATTATGGAACAATTAGGATTTTCCTCGGGAAACCCTCGTCAGTTACGAACTTCTTATCTCGATTTTTTAAAACATGTCGAAGTTAATGATGTATCTCCAGTTGCACCTAATTATGGAAGATTAGTACGTACTATTAATCAGGGTATTGCGAGCTTAGATACGCTTCCCAATATTAAAAGCGTACCTCCGACAATGGATTCACTGGCATTTTATTTACATTCCTTGAAGAAAATATCTGAAGTCGTAGATACTTCAGATATCGATTTTATAGATTTGATTGTGCGTATTACTCCAGATGAGCGTAAACGTTTGTTGGAAGCACAAAAAGAACGATGTGAAGAATTTATTGGCAAGTATGGTTATTTGATGGAATTTCAGAAGATATTTCCACAAGATAAAAAAGGTATTGAATATATTTCGCATATTGATAATGGGCTTTTTTGGGATGTAGCCTTAAATACTCAAATCATTTCACAATATGCTATCAAAAAAGTAAAATTGCCTCAGGAATTCTTTTTTGGAAAAACGTCTTTGTTTAGCAACGACTTCGTAGCTAAGTATTTGTATGACTATTATAAGAAAGAAATGTCCAATAATACAATTGTGAATAAACCAATAGTTCAAAATGAGCCCTCATTTTACAGAGATTGGAATTACATTTCTCCTGTAGGTATTGTCAGTCGAGATACTATTACGAAAAATGGACTTACGCTGATATGGATCAATAAGTTTGATGGTTTCAATAGCGCAACTAAAAACAAGATGACGGAAGTTTTCTTCAAGGTATATCCTGAAGAAATGCGACTATACAACATAAATGCACCTAAGAAAGTTATTTTTGTTATAGATCCGGAATATATTGGAGTGGCTGCGTCTTCTAATAATCTTACTCGCTACAATCCTCAATGGTTTTTAGGTAATCCAACCGATTTCGATGTGGTTACACATGAAGTGATGCATATTGTACAGGCCTATACGAAAAATCAATATCAACCTAGTTGGGTTACTGAAGGTATAGCCGACTACGTTCGTTATACTTTGGGTATTTACAACAAGGAAGCCAATTGGTATTGGCCTGAATATCAATCAGGGCAAAGTTATTTGAGTTCTTATCGTATAACTGCTAGATTTTTCTATTGGTTAGAAATAAAGAAAAATAAAGGTATTATTCAGACATTGGATGCAGCAATGAGAAATGGGACCTACAATGAAAATTTTTGGAAAAATAATTTGGGCAAAACTGTCGGCGAATTGTGGACAGAATATTCTCAAAATTCGAAGCTGGATTAGTGTAATGGCTGTTTTATAGTTTAAGTGTTGCTTATTTTGTTAAAAAATGGCAACACTTTTTTTATTTGGAAAACATTTCTATTTTTGTACTGTAATATAAATAGTTACAGTAAATGATCAATAGCCGTTTTGCTATGCAGGTGCATATAGTTTCGCTTTTGGCTCTGAACAAGGATGGGATTACATCGGATTTCATAGCTAGTAGTATTGGCTGTAATCCTGTATTGGTTAGAAAAGAATTGGTGTTGTTGAAAAATCACGGCATGGTTGCTACACAGGAAGGTAAAAATGGTGGTGTTCGATTGGTTAAACAAGCTAAGGATATTCATCTAGATGAACTTTATAAAATCGTGTATGGAGATATGGAAATGTTTCCCTCCAACAAAAACGAACCTAATCCTATGTGTGTGATCGGTCGGAACATTTCAGCAATGATGAAATATATCAACAAGGAGGCCGAATTAAGTATGTTAAGCAAACTACAAGAAACAACAATTGAATTTTTGATAAAGAATATTACATAAAAATTAAAATAAGGAATCATGAAAAAAAATACATTTCTTTTGATGTTATTGGTTGGATTTGCAGCGAATAGTTTTGCAAAGTCGCCAAAAGACAGTTTGGCTTACAACAAAAAACTGGTATTGGATTTTTACCAAAAAGTTTTTGGAGATAAGGATTTGAGCGTAGTGGACCAATATCTTTTGCCTACCTATATCCAGCATAATCCGCATGTAGCAGATGGCGCACTAGCTTTCAAAAATGCGGCCAAAGAATGGTTTGTAAATGCGCCCAAAACTAAAATTGATGTGCAGCATATTGCCGCGGAAGGAAATTTAGTTTTCATTCATTTGAAAAATAAACTTCCGTACGGAAAATTACAGTCCGTTATTGATATCTTTCGAATAGAGAATGGCAAGATTGCTGAGCATTGGGATGTGCATGAATTAGTACCGGAAAAATCGGCAAATAATCATCCTATGTTTTAGTACGATTTGTATTAAGAAAATAGGCATCCGTGGGATGGGTGCCTATTTTTTTTCTAGTGGATTAATTTCTATAGTACTATTCTCGGGCTTAAAACTAAAGATATAAAACGGAGGTTTTCTCAAGTCTTTTCCATCAGACATCATAGGCAGAGCCCCCACTTGCGCAATGGCTATATATATGGTGCCATCTGGGGAAATACTTAGTGCGTCTGGCCATTGTATACGGTTGTCTTGCAAAAACCATTTCGTCTTTTTGTCAGGCCCAACACAACGGATAGATCCATTTTTAATTTCACCTAAATAAAGATTTCCATATTTATCCATAATCAATCCACCAATCGGATTCATAGTTATGTAAACTGAAATTTTCTTTTCTAGTTCGGGTGTAGTTAATGACTCATCACGTAAATCTGATGTAGCCACTTGATATAAATCCGGACCAAATGGACTACTAAAATACAAAGTATCCCCTGCCGGATTCAATTCAACTTGATCTGCATTAAGTACGGGTGCTTTGCCAGGACTTGCTTCCAGCGTCCTACCAAAGTAAATTGGATGAATACTCGTATCAGCTTTTGTCAATTTAGAATCCAACAATAGTCTTCTAAATTCCTTAGTTTTTTTATTCAAAACAAAAATAGAACCAGCCGTTGATTCAGTAATATATACCCAATCACCTTTGATACGAATATCATTAAAATGTGTATTTCCTGGCACCATTTCCGTAGGGACAATATAAGTATTGATGACTTTATTTGTACTTAAATCCATCTCCACCAACTTCTCTGCTCCAGGTATATTGTCTCCAAAATTAGGATCACCTGGATCAACCGCCCACAAATGATTGTCTTCTCTATTAATATAAATAGCGTTCAAGGACACAAAAGCGGTTTGCGGATTCTTTCCTTTTTGCCAATTATTCCATTCCTTATTTGGATAAGGCACTTTGCTCCCGTCTTTTTTGATTTCCACTATCGATGGATAATCACCTTTAGCAAATCTTGGAAATTCTGCAAATAGGCGACCATCATTGGAAATCGCAACACCATTCCAATTGTGCTTATCAGTTGTAGCAACTAGATTCAGTTTAGGTGGATTAGTTTGTGCATTTGCACTAGCAAAAAGACTAATACCAATAGCTAATGCCAAAATATTTTTGTTTGAATGAATGACTATATTTTTCTTCATAGTAATTGTTTTTTGTACTTGCGAATATTCTCAAGCGATTACAAATTTCCAATTAATAGCCTATTAAAAATAGTACAATTCAGCTTAAAGTTTGTACATATCAGAGTTTTATATACAAAAATTGCCAACAACTCTTTCAAATTGTTGGCGATTTTAGCAAATACAATTTACTTTATTTTTCGAAATCGTAGAAATTCAATCCTACATTTTCATTTTTAACTTTGATGATTTTACTATCCACAGGATAAATATATAACTCACCAGCACCACGGATTTTACCGTCCAATAGATGCCCAGCCAATGCAGAATAATCGCTTCTGCCAAGGGTTACATGCAAATGCAACATTGGCTTTCCTAAAACTTCTGAAATATTGCCGGTAAAATTGCTCACTTCCATTTGCTCAGCGAATTTTTTGTCAACATAATTCTTTGTTTTTGGATCAAAAAAACGAAGGGTTGCTTCATTTATCGCACCAATTCCAATAATACTTCCAGCCTTAATTTTTTGACTAGTTACAAAATCTGTCAAGTCATCTAAAATACTGGTTTTGTCATCTAGGCTAACTATATATGTGCTATCTACTTTTCTTGCAGTCCAACCTTTGCCTTTAATGTAAGACTGTGCGTTTACTTGTGTCATGATCGTTAGAATTAAAACTGTGATAAATGCTTTAATTTTCATAGTATTTAAATTAAAAAATGAATAATACGTCACTAAAGAGTAACTTCTTTATCTGGAAAAACACGGTTCCAAATGAAAATTTCTACCGATTTGCGCAAACCATTTATTCGAAAGGGATCTTGCAAACAGATTTGATTTACTTCTTCTTTTGAATCAGCTTTTACAATCCAAATAGAACCTTGTGCAGCGCCTCCTTCTTCTAAAAACAAGGTTCCGGGAACTAAAATCTGCTCACTATATTTTGCTAAAAATGCTTTGTGATCTGCTGTAAACTCTTGACGTACAGCCAATTTATCAGCATAATCTTGGCATCGAACTATAAAATACATTTTGTACTAATTTGAAATATTCAATACATCTATAGTTACATCGGCTTTGCCTGTTACAGACGCAATTAATTCCTTGAAATGATCTGTAGAATTATGAAAATCAATCGCTTCTTGAGATTTCCATTCTTCCAAAATAACTAAAATATTTTCATCGTTTATACTCTCTGTCAAGTCATAATAGTTGTTACCTTCTTCCGCTCTTGAAGGACCTTGACATTTTATTACAGCATCGATAACTGCTTGTTTTGTTTCTGGGGTAACTACAAATTTCGCTACGATTTTTAATGTTGACATATTGTTGATTTTTTATGATTGTTATTTATTATCCATTTTCCAATGCAAAAGTCGGTCTATTTCATTATAGTTCTATATTCTTTGTTTGTATGATATCTATCGTTATAACCGATAATAAATTATCTTTATCTTAAACAACAACAAAATGGAACTAAGACAGTTGCGATATTTTGTAAATATTGTGGAAACAATGAGCTTTACATTGGCGTCCAAGCAGTTATTTATTTCACAAAGCACACTTTCTCAACAGATTATACAATTAGAAGATGAATTGGTGGTCAAATTATTTCACCGCAATGGAACACATATTTCTCTCACAGAAGAGGGCAGATATTTCTACTCTTACGCTAAAGATTGTATCCAAAAAACCAAAGATGCGGTCACGATTTTGGAAGAATTGAAGCAAAATAACACGGGGGAAATTAGAATTGGGGTCACCTATGCTTTTAGAAAAGTAATTGCTAATGCACTGATTGCCTTCTACCAACAATATCCCAATATCAAAATCATTGTTCATTTTGGTTCTTCGAATGAAATGTTGGAAAAACTCAGTCGTGATTTGGTAGATATTTTAATCACTTTCGATTTAAGTTTGGATCAGAATCAATTTGAAAAGCAAGTTTTATTTGAAACGCCTATTTGCTTAATTATTCCGAAAGAACATAAATTATCCAAAAAGAAAAGCATCTGTTTGAAGGATTTGGCTACACAAAAACTAATTGTACAAAGTAAAAATTTCCATACTTGGGATCTCGTACATTATAGTTTCAGGCAACAAAATATTGTACCCCAAATTATTATGGAGGTCAATGACAATCCAACGTTGCTGGATTTGATTAAAAGCAATATTGGATTTGGCATCATGGCCCAAACCGCTATCGAAAGTGAAAATACGCTTGTAGCCATACCAATTGAGGGCATAGAAATGAAAAGGAAAGTTTCGGCAATCCGTTTAAAAAATATTTATCTATCAGAAAAACTCCAATATCTGTGTAATGTCATCCAACAGAATTTTACCGAAACTAATCCTTCTATCCAAAAAACATCGCCCAATAATGCGAAATAATCATCACCAAAACTAAGGCAGGTAACATATTCGCAATAGGAAAAGTTTTAATACCACAGATACGCATACCTGTTACAAACATAATAATGCCGCCACATGCAGAAAAATCTGCGATCAAGTTGGGCGTAGTTAATGGAAGAATAATCTGTGCCAAAAAATATAGTCCGAATAAAATAATCGCTTGCGGAACGACTGTAATTGAAACAATGGCACCCAAACTAGTTGCAAATATAGTCGCAGTAAAAAAGTCTAAAAAACCTTTAGAAATCAATATAGTTGGATTGTGCGAAATACCTTCTTGCAATGCACCAAAAATACCAGTACCACTAGCGCTAAATAATACCAACACGCTAACAAATTGTTCCAAAAACAAAGCTTCATCTTCAATTTTAGAACCATTGGGAAATAGTTTTTGAATAGGATTTTTCAGACTATTCGCCGCTTTTCCTATGGCATTTTCAATCATCAATAATTCTCCTATAATACTACCTACAATCAATGCTAAAATGACGGGGGGCAAAGAATGCATTTTTACAATGGTAAATATTCCCATCGCCATCGATGCAGCACCAAAGGTAAGTGGCAAAGTGCGGCGTACTCTTTCCGGAATTTTATTACCTAATAATGTCCCCAAAATCCCGCCTACCAAAGTAGCAACACAATCTATAATCGGTCCTGTTGGTATCATAATTACTCCTTGTTTTAATGTTTCATTTCTTCAATATATTCCTTCGTCCAACGTTTGATTTTAATTTCAATATCAAACAAATCCAATGCACGCGCCACAGAGAATGTGACCATTTCATCTATAGTTTGTGGTTTGGCATAAAATGCAGGAACTGGAGGCATTACAATAGCGCCCATTTGGGTGACTTTTTCCATAGTTTGAATATGTCCTAAATGCAATGGCGTTTCGCGGAACATCAAGACTAATTTCCGTTTTTCCTTCAAGATCACGTCCGCAGCTCGCGACAAAAGTGAACTAGTAACTCCCGTAGCAATTTCGGACATCGTTTTAACCGAACAAGGAGCAATCAACATGCCTTTTGTTTTGAAAGATCCACTCGATACAGTAGCACCTATATCTTGTACAGCATAGGTATGATCGGCCAATCCGAGAATATATTCTCTGCTATAGTCTGTTTCTAAAGTACGAACCAACTCAGCCGATTTGCTAATAATTAAATGTGTTTCAATATTTTGCGCTTTCAATAATTCCAATGCTTTCACACCATATTGAATACCCGTGGCGCCGCTTATTCCAACTATAATTTTATCTTTTGACATAAGTTTATATTTTGTATTAGAGAAAAAACAAATAGGTATATCTATTATTTTAACTATACAAAATTCTTAATATGTAAGATTAAATTATAGTTCAATCATTGCAAAAAATAGGATAATCCGTTTGATTCATAGACGTATAAAATAAAAAACCGCCATTTCAAATCATTTAAAATTCGAAATAGCGGAATTATAATTTATCAATTTTTATTTAGTTTCTTCCTTCATCCAATCTGGCATATAAGGAGTTGCATCCATTTCTTTAAATTGAGCACGTGCAAATGTTTCTTTCAAATGGAAAGGAACTGTACAATCAAAAATTGTCTTAGTAGAAATACCATGACCTAAAATTTTAGGATCAAAAGCCGGGTCTTGTGATGGATCTAACTGGTGGCAACGCACACCTGGGATAAATATAGTATTTTGTTCCCCTTGAAAACGCGTAGTCATCGCCCATAGTACATCATTACTATCGAAAATATCTACATCATCATCTACCAAAATCACTTGTTTCAACTCCATATACGCTGCAAATGCAATCAATGCAGCTTGACGTTCACGACCTTGGTCAGTAGCTGTTCTTTTATGAAATTGTAAAATACTTAAAAACTTGCCACCACCCGCAGTATGCGCATATACATTTTTCAAAAATCCAGGAAAGGACGCTTCCACTGCCGCATAAATACTTGCTTCGGTTGGGATACCAGCCAAACTCGTATGTTCTTCGCCAGGACCAACTAAAGTTTGCAAAATAGGATTTTTTCTAGTGGTGATTGCTTTCACTTTGAATACTGGCAAAGAAGGATTTGCACTACCATTATATCCAGGAAACTCAGGCATAGCGTGACCAGTATGCGAATTTTGGTCTTCTACAACACGAACATTTGGTAACAATTCACCTTCTAGCACAATCTCAGCACGAGCAATTGATTTTTGATTCACCGTAAGTGCATTGACCAACTGAACAGGTTCTTTACGCAAACCTCCAGCAATACTTAATTCATCAAATCCCAATGGTGTTGTAGGTGCTTCAAAACAAGCTCCAATCAATATGGCAGGATCTAAACCCATATTTATAGTTATAGGAAGTGGCTTGCCAGCCGCTTCTGCTTTTTGGCGGAACACATCAATATGGCGACTTGCCGCAAAAAATATAGATAATTCATCTTTTCCTTGCACGCAGATTCTATGTATAGTCACATCCGAATGACCATTTTCGGGATCAGAACCTAATAGTAAACCTTCACAAAAATATGGACCTGCATCAATAGGTGTATTCGTTGGCGCAGGTAAAATTTTCCGAATATCGAAATCAGAATCAGTTGCTTTGTACACAACTTCTTGGCAAGGTGCTCCTTCATTCGGAACGAGAATAGGTTCTATAAAGTTTTTGCGAGCCTCTGCCATATATTTACCTAACTCTTTACTAGGTGCGCCCAATAAGGCTGCGACACGTTCTCTTTGCGCTAATAGTCCGACCAATACACGAGATCCAGGATAACCTTCAATATTGTTAAACATCATTGCAGGCCCTAGTCTTGTAGGACGTACGACAGTGCCACCTGCACCAATTTTTTTGTAAATACCCGCTAGATCTGCATTGGGATTTACAGCTACGTCCGTTTCATGATATTGATGAGGAATAGTTTTTAGTAATTCCAAAGCACTTCTTAAATCGTTGATTTTATGAGTTGTTTCCATAATGTATCATTTTTGTAATACAAAGATTCAAAAAATGAAAAATCAAATTATAGTCCATTTTCGTCAAAAAATAGGACAATCCATTTTTTTTC